>QMLW01000009.1 GCA_003646935.1 Deltaproteobacteria bacterium | reverse complement strand
CGATGAACTGTGCGAGCGTATTGCTCAGCTCCGGGAGAGGGGTATTCTCCACAACTATTTCACCGCCGATAAATATGAGCGATATTGTGGATCGCTGCTCCAGGAATTTGCTCACCCGTTGAAAGAATCCGCTGACCTTTTTCTCGGTTTCAGGGTGATCCTCGGGATAGAGGGAAAGGGCGCGAAGGCTGCCCACGAAGCTCACGCAGAGGTCTCTATAGAACTTATTAAGCTTTTCATCTTTAGCCCCCGTGTTCATCGTTCCTCCCGAGCTACAGTAATTCCCCACAGAGCTTTCTAAGCTCCCCCGAGCCCTTGTCGGCAACCTGTTGCAGGGCCTCTCTCGCCTCATCCGTGCCGATCTCCGCCAGCGCCTTGACAGCTGCGATTTGCTGGTCTTTCAGCTTTTTGGTCTTTAAAAGTGTTTTCTTCAGGGCTATCTCGGTTAGACGAGGCACCATACGTTCTGCGCGAAGGTGCCCGATGGTGGCGATTGCCTTAAGGCGAATATCTTGGTTCTTATGATCCAACAATTTCTTTACAAAAGGGGCCAGTTCAGCATCTTTGGATATGGCGACCAGCGTGAGAAGACGCGGGAGCATCCGGTTCGAGGCATCCCGTAGCCTGCTAGGTAAAAGGGTGCCAAGGCCTGGACCCAGTGTTGCCAGGGTGGTCGAGATCCACGTTATTTGAGGGCTGTCATCGTCCTTTGCCTCCCTCAGGCGATCAAGGAGAAGCGCTCCTGCCTTATCCTGATAGAGCTGGCAGATAGCATCGACGACCGAGGTCTCCCTCGGCTCAAAGGTGTGACATTTCCTTAAGAGCTGATCAAGCAGCTCACGGATCTGCTCACCGGTAAAGACAGCGTTCATGGTGTTTCTCACCAGCTCTTCCTTGGGGTGATCGCCGAGTGTAAGGTACACTGCGCGCAGCGTGTTGCCTACGGTCAGGTAGGCACCCTCGGACAGATAGGACCTCAGGGTTTCCCCGAGGCTCTCGAGCAGGGAGGGAAGGACGGTCTCTGACCGGCCGACCTGAGCCTGACCGATGAGGTCGACGATGAGCTTTGCCTTGGCATGCTTCAATTCTTCAGGCGTGAGGGTCTTGAGCAACCGGGCTATCTCCTCCTCCTCTTTTACGGGCATTTGCATCTGGATAGAGGTGGCGAGCGCATCGATCTCCTGGTGGTATTGCTTGTTTACCTCCTCTGATTCCTGCTTCTGGATAAGGAGCTGCTCCAATTGCTGCAAGTTGCCCAGAGGTTCGGATTCACCCTGCTCAATAGTGCGGTGCATCTCCTGCTGAATAAGGGTTAAGAGCACGCCGGGCTCGCGGTACTTGGCCAGGGCACGGCCGAAAAGGTTGTTGAATGATCTAGATTTCACGCCCGACTCTTTGACGGCCTCGCCGAGTAGGCGTGTGAGTTGTGCATCGGGCAGAGCCTGAATGATTTCGTGAATAACGTCATTATCCGGGCCCCTCACATCTTCCGGCGCGATGGATCCGAGTATCTCTGCCCTGAGGCCGGGCTCGAGCGTGTCGAGCACGGTAATCAGCTGCTGCGAGAAGAGCTTCCGTTTTATCGGCGCCATTCCAGACAGTAGGTCGCCTATGTTCTGGATGAAGTTGCCCAAAAGGGTTCCGCGTTGGGTAACGCTGACGCCCTTGGTCTCATCCTTCATCTCGCTGTCTAACTGGGAGAGGAGCTTCTTCAATTGCTCTACATCCCCACAGATGCTCGCGAGTTTATTGGTTTGCGCCTGGTCGAGCCTCACGGTCCCCGCCCCTGCGGGCTGGAGGATAAGCTGTCGCCAGACTCCCGCCTCATCGCTCACTGCGGTTAGCTGTGCAGCCGCTGTCTGAACCGCTGAGAATACCGTATAGTCCAGAAGGCCGATCCTCACGTGATCGGTGTTATCGCGAGTCAACGCGGAGAGCACTTCGTCTCCCTGTCCCTGGCGTGCGCCCGCGAGGAGCTCAATGAACAACCCCAGTTCCTCGGCGGTGAGTTCTTTCTCAAGCAGTATCTGGGAGATTCTCAGGAAGTGAAAAAAGGTGAGGAATTTCTGGACATGGGGCTCTTTCGGCTTATAAAAGGTTCCTTCAAAATAGAGGACATTTCTGGCGCAGCCCAGAAACAGGAAATCGAGATCGCCCAGGGCACCCTTGAGCTTCCCATGGAGTTCTGCGATGTGCTTGTTGAGGATATCATGGCCGCTCGAGTAAAGGCGGGCGCTATTGATGGCACGCATGAATGAAATGGTGAACTCGCCAATGCTTTCGGGTACTGACGTTTGTTCTGAAGAAGCGGGTGTTGGCATCGTTATGAAAGCAATAAGGGTTGATGGCCAGGTGGGAGAAGTATATGGGATAGGAGAATAGGTGTCAATGGGAAAGGGGATGAGGTAGGTGCCTCATATGCTCGAGTGATGTCGCTCGGGAGCAGGAAGGAGGCCCTCCCGCGTTCTCCGTCGCTATCCCGCTTACCCCCCTGCGATAATCAGCGTGATATGGAGCCTATCTCCGTCGTTAACGTGCTTGGCGAGTTCCTCCGGATACGAGCTTTCCATATTCACGTAGATATCGACGTAATTGAGCAATTTGCCGTTCTTTCCGAATATCTTCGGCTTAACACCGGGAAATCGGCGCACCAGATCATTGAGACATTCGCCCACGGTAGCACCATTCACCTCGACCTTTGCCTGTTTGTTCGTCAAATGACGCAGCGCCTGGTGTATGTTTACCTCTATGCTCATATCTCTTGAACTCTTGCTCGGATAGAAAAACCGATCACTCCTCCTCGGCCTGTTATTTTACCTCTTCGCTTATCCATTCCAGGTACTCTCGATTGCCGCCGATGATGGGGAGGGCTATTACCTCGGGTACTTCATAGCTGTGAATCTCCTTCACCAACCGCACCACTTCTTCCAGTTTCGACACCCTTGTTTTCACGATTATGAGGCTTTCCCGGTTCGTTTCTAGCCTGCCCTGCCACCAAAATATCGAGGTAATATTGGGCGCTATGTTAACGCATGCAGCGGCTCTACGCTCGAGGAGCAACTGGCTGACCTTGAGTGCCTCTTCACGGGTGCCAGCGGTGATAAAGATGACTACATTTCCATCATATTTCATCGGATACTACCCTCCAGGTATGGGTGTAAAGGTTCATCCGCCCCTCCCTGACGAAGCCTATAAGGGTGATACCCAAATCTGCTGCGATCTCCACCCCTCTATTGGTGGGAGCGGATTTGGAGATAATCATGGGAATATTCCTCTTGGCCACCTTTTGCACGATCTCAGATGAGACCCTTCCGCTGGTAAGTACTATATGGTCATTGGTGGGTATTGCCTTCATTAGGCATTCCCCAAAGACCTTATCGATAGCATTGTGTCTGCCGATGTCTTCACTAAAGACGAGGATATTGCGTGCGTCACACAATGCAGCGCTATGAGCCCCGCCCGTGGCCTCGAATACATCAGATCGGTGAACGAACTCCTCGATGAGGTCGAAGATCTCAGCAGGTGTTATGGTACGTTTTGATTCCACGATGTTATGATCTAGGTCAAGGGAGGATATTCCCTGGCCCCCACTTGAGGCTATGAGCCGTTGAAAGGCCGCATCCTTGGTTGTCGTTCCGGGTTCAGCGGTAGCTATCTCTATTGCGCCCTTGTTCTCATCGAGCACTATCCCCTTGATGTCCTCTTTTCCTTTAATTATGCCCTCGGAGAAAAGAAAACCAACGGCGAGGTATTCCAGTTTTTCCGGGGAGCAAAGCAGCGTCACTAGCTCTTTGTCATAGAGGCGGATGGTAAGGGCATATTCGGCCACCACCGTGTCTTTCATCCTTTTTGGCTTTCCCTTGCCGTCCTTGTAGATGCGTACAATGGGTACGTTATCCAACATCTTTTATCCTAATGGTGTCTCCGGCATTGATAATTCCGCCGCGGATTACCCTGGCAAATACCCCTTCTTTGGGCATGATGCATGTTCCTACCTGGTGAAAGATGGCGCACTTGGTGTGACATTTCTTGCCGATCTGGGTGAGCTCCAGGATAATATCGTCTCCTACTTCAAGCCGGCTGCCGATGGGCAGCGACGCGAGATCTATATTCCGGGTAGTCAGATTTTCTGCAAAGTCTCCTGGCCCCACCTCTAACCCGTGATTTCGCATCTTATGTATGCTCTCAACTGCGAGCAGGCTCACCTGCCGATGGGTGTGGCAATCGGCGTGGGCATCGCCCACGAGTCCAAAATTTTCTCTGGCTACTGCCGTTGACACCGTTTTCTTGTTCGTGCCCTTCTGCTCGCTCGTGCACACGGCAATGATCTGAGCCATCGATAGTCCACCTCATTCGTCCCATGAAGGTTGGTATTAGGAGATCTCCTCGAGATGCTCCCCTTGGACGCTCTTTTTTTCGCTCCGCTCAATCAGGTCTTGTAAGGTAAGGGACTCCAGCACGCTATCGCATGCCCTTTTCATCTCTATCCATACATCCCTGGTTATACATTCACCGCTTTTCCGGCAGAGCCTCGGATCATCGACACAGGCAACGGGTGCGATTGATCCCTCTGTTGCTTGAATGATCTCGCTGAGCTTTATTTCCGCTGGTGGGCGGGATAAAATGAATCCCCCCCGGGCACCACGAATGCCCCGCACCAACCCGGCCACCCTGAGGGAGGTAAAGAGCTGCTCGAGATAGCCCCTTGAGATTCCCTGCCTGAAGGAGATATCCTTGATCAATACAGGAACATCGCCGGAATTGAGGGCCAGATCCAGCATTGCTCTCAAGGAATAGCTGCCCTTTGTAGAAAGCTTCACTTTACATTAGTAATATTAGTATTTTAGTAATAATATTCATAGGAGTTCAAAGAGTCAAGCTCCAGGTACCAAATTGGGTGGATTCCCTACCTTAAATACCCGCTAAAGAGAATTCCGGCTTTGGAATCGAGAGTGTCTCAATGAGGTTTTTTGTTAAAAAATTGGTAACATTTGTAAAATGTTAAAATTTTCTATATATAAAATATCTTATGGTTTCGACGATTACCTTTCAGGAAATAGAAGAGCACCCGATTGTTATTGGAGAAGTTAATATATATTTAGTCTGGTTCGATTCTTACGGCGCAAAGTCAAGTTGTGTTTTTATAGAGACCCCTGACCTTCACCTACTGGTTGACCCCGGTGCTGCGGCCATGCAGTCCAGCTATCCCTTGGATGAGAGAGAGGGGGAAGAGCTCAAAGGTAAGGCCTTAGAAACGATAGCCAGGTTCTCCAGGCTGGCGGACACGGTTTTTATCTCACACTACCACTACGATCATCACGTCTCTCCATTAAAGGCGGAGGGGATTTACAGGGGAAAAGGGATGTGGATAAAAGATCCTAATCGCTGGATTAATCATTCTCAATGGGAGCGGGCAAGGACTTTTATTGCTCAGTTATATGAGATAAACGGTATCAGGAATCATGATTGGCTTTACACACAGCCCGGTGCAAAAATGGATTTTAGTGACCCGACCGGCAGCTTGCCCATGGCAATGGCAAAGGACTACGGCGATTACCAGCAAAGGAAGAATCAACTCATTGATAAGGGCCGTGCCTGGTTCAAGAAAATGGCCTTGAGGTGGAAGACGGAAGACTGGATTTCTGAGGCCGGGATTCAAAAAATGGATATTCAAATCTGTGATGGACGATCATTTAAAAAGGGATCGACCTTTGTAAGGTTTACTGAGCCCATGTTCCATGGCATTGAGTTTGATCGCGTTGGATGGGTAGTTGGAGTCAGTGTGGAGCATAAAGGCAGGAAGGTGATTTATACCTCTGACCTGCAGGGGCCAAGTATTGAGGATTATGCCCAATGGATTATCAAAGAAAACCCCGATATACTAATCCTGGATGGCCCGCCCACATATCTGTTCGGGTTTATGGTGAATCGAATTAACTTACAACGGGCCATTGATAATGTCTGTGCTATTCTAAGAGGCACCACAACAAATGTGATCATTTATGACCACCATCTTCTCAGGGATGCACGCTATAAGGAGCGAGTAGGATCTGCTTACACTATGGCAGGGGAGCATAAGAGGGCCCTTTTAACTGCCGCAGAATGGCTGGGATATGATCCTTTGATTGTACAAATCACCCAACAGGCACTGAATGGATAATGCGGAAGGAAGGCAGAAAATGTAATCTTGCCAGGAGGTAGCATTTTGGTCCTTTGAAATTAATTGCTTAAGGAGTATAGTTTCTTTCCTCTATAACCCTGAAGAGAAGTCTCGGGGTCATTTGCTAAAATGTTACGCCAGGAGATAGTTTTATCTGTGATTAGATGTGAATTATTTTGTATACATTAACAGGTTTTGGAATGCCCTTGAAGGAAATATTTTCGACAAATTCAGATGAGACTATTCCGGGTATTTTATTGAGAGTTTCTTTGGTGGTAAGGATCTGATCCGGTCCGGCCCAGGAACACAACCTTCTGGTAATATTGACCGCGGTGCCAATAACAGTATAATCGTAGCGTTTTTTTGAGCCAACATTTCCGATGAATACTTCGCCTGTATTGATACCAATCCCGATTCCCAAGTTCTCGAAATAAGAAGAATATCTTGAAAATCTCTTTCTTAGTCTCTGAAAAGAGACTTCCATTTCCATTGCGGTCTTTATGCCATTTTCAGTAGGATTTTCCAAGACGATGGGTGCCCCGAAGAAAGCCATCACCTCATCACCAATAAACTTGTCAATGCTTCCCTCATTATCAAATACCGTCTTGGCCATAGCACTATAGAACTCATCGAGAAAATCAACAATATCTTCTAGCTTAAGAACGGAGACCATACTGCTAAACCCTCTGATGTCTGCAAACAAAACGGTCATTTCCAATTTTTCTCTTATCTTGTTAGGATGGTCGAAGTCATCTATCTTTTTAATTAATTCCTTGGCAACCTGAGGCGAATGCAACTGTTCAAGCATTGTTTCCAGACGGATAAGAAAGCTGGTACGATCAGAGACCATCGTCTCCAGATCCTCACGATAGGTTCGATTAGCAATCTCAAGCTCTCGCCGGCGCAATGCATTGACCACATTGATCACTACCTCGTTGCGCTCAATAGGCTTAGTGATGTAACCATAGACACCCATATGCAAGGCAGCCTCTGCGACTAAAGGATCGTCTATCGCAGTTACCATGATGACCGCCGTGTCTTGATATTTAGTTAGCACTTCCCGGATGAAGTCCAGGCCTAACTCGCCGGGCATGATGATATCGCAAAGGATAAGCTCAAAGATTTGTTGTTCCAAGAACTCACGGGCTTCAGATGCATCGGCAGCAAAGAAACAGGCATAACCTTGTGCCTCTAGGATCTGTCCAAGCAATCCCCGGATAGGTTCTTCATCGTCTACAATTAAGATCTTTTTGTTCATCTTGCGCGAGGGCTTTGCCTTATAGGGGGTTACATTGTGATTTCAAGCATTAAATGACCAAAAAGCCCTTCATTTACCCCGTGGGAATTCCACGCTTGCCCGGTTAAATATGGTTGCTAAGAAGAAATATCCCATATAACTAATTCATTTAACGGGGTAAAAAATTCCGGCGGGATTTACTTAACATCTCAGTTGGTCATCCTTCTTGATCCAGTACCCTTCGGATGGTCTCGGCTATTTCTCGCTTGAGGATTGGCTTCCCAACAAATGCCCGAACGCCTGTAACCTTTGCTTTAGCTTCCGTGATCTTTTCGCTGTATCCAGAGCAAAGAATAATTGGAATATCCGGCCGGATGCTCATAAGCTCTCTGGCAAGTTCTTCTCCTGTCATATTGGGCATGGTCATGTCAGTGATAACTAGATCGAAATTATCGGGTTGAGCCTTGAATAGCTCCAGGGCCTCGAGGCTGCTGGTTCTTGCTACCACCTCATAGCCCAGACGCTCCAGGATCTGTTTGTTCATACCTGCTATGGCCTGTTCATCGTCGATGAAAAGGATATGCTCGTTTCCGGTGGGAATAGGTCTTTCAATCCCGGTTTCAGGCGCTACCTCTCTGTCAATGACGGGAAGATAGATGTTGAAGGTGGAGCCTTGTCCTGGCGTGCTATAGACCGTGATCGTTCCACCATGACTCTTAACAATGCCGTGGACTACGGCAAGTCCCATACCCGTTCCTTTACCATGATTTTTGGTTGTGAAAAAGGGGTCAAATATGCGTTCTATGGTCGAAGGATCCATACCATGACCTGTATCGCTTACAGTCAATCTAAGGTATGGTCCGGGCTTTATGTCCGGATGTCGGGATGCAAAGTAGGGATCAAGCTCCACATTGGTCAGGTTCACTTCCAGTATGCCCCCATTTTCATCCATGGCTTGGGCTGCATTGGTACACAGATTCATCAAGACCTGATGAATCTGTGTGGGGTCAGCCAAGACAGTGCCCGGATCGGGCCCGATTTTCTGATGAATCTCTATGGTAGCGGGTAGCGATGCTCGCAGCAATTTGAGGGCCTCTTTGACGATGAGGCTGATCTGGAGCGGTTTCCTTTCACGTTCAGCCTTGCGGCTGAAGGTGAGAATTTGCTTTACTACGTCGCTGGCGCGACGTCCTGCCTTGAGCACCTCCTGTAAGTTGCTTTGAAGTAAAGTACCTTTTGCTACATCGTCCAGGGCTATCTGTGTGTAGCCGATTATGGCAGAAAGGATATTATTGAAGTCGTGAGCAATGCCGCCTGCCAGCGTGCCAATTGCTTCCATCTTCTGGGCTTGTCGGAGTTGGGCTTCAAGTTTCTTCTTATCGGTGATATCGCGAATGACACCTTGGTATCCCAGGATATTTCCATCATCGTCCCTCCTCACAGTTGCAGTTAGCAGGCAATCCATCTCTGTTTCATCTTTCTTACGGAGCTTCAATTCATAGTCTCTAACAGATCCCTTTTTCTCTATGTCAAACTGAAATCTGGCCCGGTCATTGGGATTAACGTATGTTTCCCGGACATTCAACCCTAAAATCTCTTCCCTGGAAAAATTAAAGAGGTCTAAAAAAGATTGATTGGCCTCAACTAACTTGCCTTCTCTTGTGGATATAAAGACAGCATCTCTTGAGTCCTCGAAGAGGGTTCGGTATTTCTTTTCACTCTCCTTTAGCGCATCTTCTGCACGCCTGCGCTCTACTATTTCTTGCTTCAGATCCTTATTTGCTTCTATCAGTTGAGCAGTACGTTCCTTGACCCTCTTTTCCAGCTCACGGTTAGAGGCATCAACTTTTTCCCTCTCGGCCTCCAGCAACCGAGCATGCATGAAGTCCCTTCGTGAATATAATTCTATGGAGTAACAGGCAAACATTCCGATTATATTGCCAGAGAGGAAAAAAAAGTTATTGTTGACCAGGACTGCAATCGGGGTTTTGCCCAACCAGGTAGCCGCAATTTCATAAGCAATCACGATCATCAAGCCGGTAAAAGTTGCCCAGACGAATCTGAGTTTGAAAAAAGTATATCCATATATAAAAACAAGAATCAAACCAGCGTAGTATAAGTAGTTTCCTGGATAGGGGGCTACCAAGATCATTGTAATTATGCCCAGCCCGCCCAATAATACCACTGAGGCAATGCATAATTGCATGTATCTTTTAAAATGAGGAGAATACGAGAATAGAAAAACCGCAATAATAAAGGGGCAAAGAACTGCATAGCGGATAATCCATAATTTTTCCTTTGCCTCTGGGAATATCCATGCATCTAGGATTCCGAAAATTCCATAGAAAAAAACTCCAAGCAACAGGGCTATTCTTACGTGCTTCAGGGATTTTTGAAAATATTCGTCCTGATAAACTTTTTCAATCTTTCCTGGAAACGAGAGAGTCAGCAGGCTTACCTTGAAATCATCCTGTGCTGGAGAAGGAGTTTTCATCTAATATTGCTTTATAGGAATAAGGACTCGTTCCGGCTAACGTTATTTATTACTAGAGACCTTTTTTATGACCATTAATGTCATGTCGTCTAACTGTTCTTTCTGAAAGGCTTTCACCTCTTCAATTATCTTATCCAGAAGTTTTACAACGGGCAGATCCGCATATTGATTGAGCGCCTGTTCTAGACGTACCTGTCCATACATTTCGCCATTTTCATTTGTGGCCTCAGTAATTCCATCGGTAAATAATAGAGCAATATCACCATTATTTATTTCTATAGTAACATCATTCAGATATTTCCCCATGTCATCGGAAATCCCCAGCCAGGTTCCTTGTGTTGGAATAACTTCGGTTTTATTTAATGCATATCTATAAATTAGAACATCCTGGTGTTTTCCGGCTATGGTCATTTGAGATTCATTGAAACGGATAGCCATCATTGTCATGTAATGGTCAGAACCCAATCTTGAAATATTTTCTCTAATAACTCTATTTACTGAATTGAGCACTCTGGATGGGTCGCAGTCCGAACAATTATTTACCATTGACATTATACTCGTCTGGGCCATCATCATAATTAACCCCGAATCAACCCCATGGCCTGATACATCACCAATAGTAACCCATTTATATCTGTTTGGTGTTTGCATAATATCGTAGTAATCTCCCCCAACTTCTTTGGCAGGAACCATGGTTGCCGCAATATCAAAACCCTTCATCCTTTCTCTGTGAGGTAAAAGTGCTGTTTGTATGCGTTTGGCCAATTCCATCTCGCTCCAGAGGGCATCCCTGGCCTTTTTCAGTTCCACGAACAGATAAAACTCTTGCTTAACGAGCCTGTGCCTTACATGGTTTATAAACACTGCAATTATCGCCGTAGAACATAAAAAAAACAGGTTATTGATTAGAATTGAAGGGACATAATCCTGACCTGCAATGATATTGAAGATAATATACATGCCAATTATTATAATGCTGTTTATGGCAGAATTGAGTGTCTGCCATGGCATCCAGAGATTGACGCCTATTATCACAAGATTCAATCCTGCATAGTAGCTGGAGTTAAAACCTCCGAGGTTAACCGTCATTAGTGCAATCATTCCACCGATGATCAGAGAGACAAAGTATCCATGGAGATAGGAGAATCTGCCCGGTCTGGTTTGGCGTATGATAACATACTGGACAATTAATATTAGCGTGCATATGAGTCTATAAACCCCAAATAAATGCAAATGCTCTGTAGGCATTGTGAAATAATCGAGTATAAAGAATACTGGTACCAATATAAAGGCTAATGTAGTCAGGGTTTTCAGCCAATCATGAATGATATTGCTTAAATACCTGTCGAAATCATTGACATCATAGTTGAAAGGTTCTGTGCCAATATCTCCGTTTTTCCTTTTCACTGTTTTATCCTTTCAAGATTTAATGATGCATTGATTCTTGGAATTCCTGAAGAATTTTTATCAAAGTTCCTTAGTCTGTTTTTTTACGTGAAGGAACATTTGGCAACCAGTATCTTCAAAAAAAATGGATTTTTTTTCTGATGGAACATCTCTTAATAAATCCATAAACTCTTCCTCCGTTCTATAGTACAGAACCCAATCGTTCCAATATTCCATGTAATACCTGCTTGGATTCGATATATGGAAATTACCGATTAACATCTCTCCACCTGGTTTCAACAGTTGATATAGAGTTCCAAGCACTGCCCTTGCTACAGGGGGAGTTAGATAGTCAAACAGTCCCATGCAATATAAAAAATGGAACTGCCCCCATTTCTTAGCCAATTGACGAGTGGCTACCATGGTACGTACGGATGCATTTATATAATCTACTTTTATTTTGGCGCCTAGTTGTTTTCCTATCTGCTCCACCCGGGCAGCAGCTTCGGATAAAGCAGATCGATCTTGATCAAGCAATGTAAAATGATATTTCTCGGAATCTTCGGGAGATAACAGGATATCTTTCATTTCAAAAGCAGCCCCGCACGCAATAGATAGAACCTTGAACTTTTCTGGCTGTAAGTCGGAGTAGTTGTTTTGAATATTGGTGAGCGTCTTTGCAATAATTTTCCTCCTGTTTCGAACGGCCTGTGCACCTGGTTGCTCTAGCGGATGTTTCTGCATAAGTTTAGAGAAAGTAGATTCACCTTCATAATCGTTAGAATATATCATCCTCATCATTTCTGAGTCACCAGCGTATCCTCGAGGTTTTAGGTTGGTACGTTTCATAATTGGCGAACACATAATAAAATTCCAGAGTTGCTTTCTGAAATAAAAGCCGTGGCGCTCATGTTCTTCTTTGCTGAAATCGGCAACTACCTCCTCTAATTCATCTAGCTTATCATCAAGATAGTGCATAAATTTTTTGCCTTCGGTATCAATAATTGCCTTCTGAATTGCTTTTTTGATATCTTCTGGCTCCTCAGCATATTCCGCATCCAGTTCATCAAAGAGATTTTTGTATACATTCAAATCATAGCTAAGATTGGCGGTATAATCCTTGAAAGATTGTTTTATCTTGTCTTTATGGGCCAAAATGAGAGGCAGATTAAGGAAGGCATCCTGTAGCTTCACTATCTTGCTTTCAAAGAATAAACGTTGAAGATCATAAACCTCACTAACAAAGATTAACCGACCGTCGTAGCCATCAACGCTAGGTTCTGAAACGAGCCTGCATGGACCCAGTTCAAACTTTCCTCCATTAAACTCAATGACCAGTCCGCTGAACTCCGTATTGCCTACAAAAGGATTTACATCTAATAGTCGAACCAAAAGAGAATGTCTGGAACCATATCTGGCATCAATGGGAATCTTCTTTTTTCCCTTTACAAGATGAGCCTTTATGTTCGAGGCTTCATGGTTCATTATTTTTATAATCCTTTAATCTGTATTCTTCGATCTTTTGTTTGAAATATTTCCAGGGCAGAAAAGATCAGGTCCTGCCATTTCAGAGATTTTTGATACAGAACTTCAATTTGGTTTCTACCTCTTTTGGCCCTTTCAAGGATTTTGATAACCGGAGTAATTGTTGATGAATTCATGTAACCCAATTCCCGAAAGTCTAATATGATCTTCTTGTTACAATCAATGCTTTTCTTGATAACATCAACCAGAATCGGGGTAATGAACCTGGTTGGTTCACGCTCGATGCTTGTTCCCATCCACTTAATGTTGAAGGAAGCTTCATTTTCATTTACTTCAATTGTCAATAAATTGCTGGTAAATGTCTCTCCCTTTCCCATCATCACCTCCTAAAAGCCCCTTCAAGATTTGAGACGGCTGAGACATTTAGGATGTTATCTTCGCCAACAAAAAAATCAAGAATAGCTTTGCCTTCATAGGCAATCCTCACAAGCCCCAGACCGCTTTCCTTATCATGCAGAGCCTTTTTAGCGACCTCTTTTAGCCTTTCCGTGTATGCTTCAAAAGGATCCTGATATCCTCTAATCCACTGAATTGCTTTGTCTAATCTCCTTAAATGGTGGTAGGTAGATTCATCAACAGGATTGGTGACTTCCACTGTGATAATACTTTCTCCAATATAGACATCAACAATCACCCTATTTTCCGGGGATTTAAAAACGCCATATTTTAGGCCGTTTTCAATTAGTTCGCTGATTACCATTGTGATAGCATGTACAATATCATCGGATAGCCCGTAGGATTTAAGAAATCCATTGCTTTCATTTCTAACCCTCTCAATCTCGTCCCAATTCGGGTCGACAATTAACTTGATAGAGCTTTTCATAGGTCTCTGTTCTTGTATTGTATCGGTTTCAAGGAATCTAGGTTTGGAGTCATCCGATTTCCTGCGGTCTTTGCCAGGACGTCTTTCCTTGCCGCTTCTACGATTCTTCTTTATAAGGGGTTTCATCTTGGCTTGCCTTTCAGAAATTTTGCTTTGTCAAATTAAAGCCTTGTTGATGGATATTGTTGATTTTTATTGCTGAAGTTATTCTATCTTCACTCAAACTCGGCAATACCTCATGATCCTATTCTAGCTAATATCTGCTTTAGTTCGAAAAAGGATAGCGAAAAAGTGGTTGTATGTCAATAATAAGGTGGCTACTTGATGTTGTGGTGTTAGAGATTCGGAGGAGTTTATTTCCACCACAATTTGGCCAATACATTATAATAAGGCCTCGAAATACTCCCTCACTGCCTTGAAAGATGTCCTCGGTCTGTGAGAGAGAAATTGCTTTTTGCATGAGGCAATTCTCTCCAATGACTCCCCCAATCTTTCATAGGATATGTCTCCCCTGAGAACCTTGTTTCTAATAAGCTCCAGGCTCTCAATAAGACGTTCCTGGTTATTGCAGATAAGCAACAGGTCAACCCCTGCTATGAAGGCATCTGCTGCCCCTTCTGGTAATGGCCTTTCCTTCTCTATTGCCCCCATCTCCAGGTCATCGGAGATAACAAGCCCTCCGAAGCCCATCTTTTCCCTCAGGAGTTCCGTCATGATTTTACTCGACAAGGTGGCGGGCACACCGGGATCAAGGGCTGGATAAACTGCGTGAGAGCTCATGACAGCAGATACTTTCGCCTCCATGGCACCCGCAAATGGGAGGAGATGTATGGATTCCATCTGCTCCAAGCT
>QMLW01000008.1 GCA_003646935.1 Deltaproteobacteria bacterium | reverse complement strand
GAATGATGGAATAATGCCTGCCTGTCGGCAGACAGGGGTTCTTAAGAAAATGGGCCAGTGGTTTATTGGTAAGATTTCTCTTGACAGGGAAGTTAATAAATGGATCATTGCTTTTAAAACCAATACTCCAATATTCCACCATTCCATTATTCCATGTGTGAGACAATAGGAAACAGTCTTAAAAAGACCTTTTTAATTTCAATAAGTTGTAGAATTTCCGAGACGTTAAATACCCACAAACTTATGACCATGGTACTTGGAGCTAAGGAAGGACCTTGTTTACGGCTTCAATGATAAGCCGTGCCGCCTGATCGACCTCATCCTCTGTGCTGGGCCTTCCAACGCTCAAGCGGACAGCCCCCATTCCCACCTCCTTTGTAACCCCCATGGCACCGAGCACGTGGGAGAGGCTCACGGTTTGATCATGGCAGGCAGCACCGGTAGAGGCGCACAGGTCAGGAATACCCTTCAGGATCTCCTCTCCAACCATCCCCGGAAACGAGATAAACAGGGTATTCGGAAGCCGTTGTTCAGGATGTCCATGAACCACGGCCTCCGGAACTGCCGAGGCTATTTGTTCATAAAGGCGATCCCTGAGTTTCTTTATCCGTGGAATCTCATTGGAGAGATTTCCCTGTATCAGCTCGCACGCCTTACCCAGACCGACGCTGAGGATCATATTTTCCGTACCTGACCGCAGTCCTCTCTCCTGGCCACCGCCATGGAGAATTGGCTCGATTTCAATTCCCTTTCTGATATAGAGAGCACCTACACCCTTCGGTGCATAGAGCTTATGGCCAGCGACAGTCAATAGATCAACACCGAGATCACCCACCCTGGTGTCGATCTTACCGATGGATTGAGCCGCATCCGTATGGAACAGAATCCCGTGTTCTTTGGCAAGACCACTAATCTCCGCAATAGGTTGGATAGTTCCTGTTTCATTGTTTGCATGCATCACGGTGATGAGAATGGTGTCTCCTCGAACCGCCCTTTTTACCTCATCCGGGGCTACGGTACCAAACTCATCCACCGGGAGAAACGTCACGTCATATTCGTTGTCCACGAGAAACAGCGCCGTGTTCATAATGGAGGGATGTTCGATCCTCGTAGTAATGATGTGGCGTCCTTTCTCCCGCAGGGTCCACGCAACGCCCTTCAAGACCATGTTGTTTGACTCCGTTCCACCGCCAGTGAAGATGATCTCATCACGATCGCAGCCAAGCAGGTTGCAGACCTGTTCGCGAGCATTCTCCAGGGCTTCCCTCGCCCTTGCTCCAAGGAAGTGTGCGCTGCTCGGGTTCCCGAAATCCTCGGTGATATAGGGCATCATTGCCTCCGCGACCTCCTGTGCGATAGGGGTCGTGGCATTATAATCGAGATATATCATTTCTCAGCTACCTCCTGAGTGAGGCCTTCATCCTATGTGGCTTTAAGAAAAGCTCCAAGGCATCATTGATGCTGGGAACTACCAGATCAGCGGCCATCATAGCCTCTGAGGATGCCCCTTCCTGCCCCACGATACAGATCCCAATAACGGATTCCCTGAGCATCGAGACATCATTGCTGCCATTTCCTACACAGACCGTTACTTCTTCTCCCTTCTCCCTCACCAATCTTGCCTTCTGTTCGCTTTCCCGTGACTCTTCTATCGTGCATACGGTGACGGGGAGACCCTTGAGGAGTTTATTTGCATTTTTATTGGTGTCGGCCGTCACAACGATGATCGTAAGGTCCTTGCTGAGCGTGATAAGCCTTTCCTTCACTCCCCCGATTATTTTCCCATCGAGGGCTATGGTGCCGTTGAGGTCTAAGACCAGATTCTCAATCGAATAGTGACCCCTTCCGGGGACAGCAATGTCTATCACCTTACACCCTCACGTGAATAACTGGATCGAGAGCATAGCGTACGAGGGATTCGTTGAGAGGAGCCCTCAGCATTATACCCATGTCCCTGAGAATTCTTATGCCACTCCATCACGTATGTCAAACAGGAAATGAGATTTAACCTTGACACATTTTCAACCTCCATATAGTTTGTGCTCATTTAAGGAGGCGCTATGTACACGTTGCAATTCGATATAAACCATTGCAAGACCTGCCCTACCGGTGACTGTCTGGTGAAGTGCCAGTTTATGAGCCTTGATAAAACCGAGGCAATAAAGGAGATGATCAAGATAGCCGAGGGCAAAGACTCCCCTGTCCTGCATGACTGCGTTACCTGCTATGGCTGTGAGGAGTACTGCAAGAGGGGGAACCACCCCTTCTATCTGATCACCGAACAAAGACAAGCAAAGGGCATCCTCACCGCGCCAAGGGCTATTACCAGACAGTGGATCAATATAGGAGAACCTCGAGGAAAAGCGAGGCTTGGTCAAGTGAAGGGCAAAGTTCTCTCCTTCGGCTTTATGCCTGAGCTCTTGCAACTGGTCCGGGGGAGGCTGTTTGAAGATGTGATGCCCTCATATGTCTTCGGACAGGAGTTCTTCTGCAACGTCGTCTACATTCACTTCTCCAATACCTCCATCATAAAGGAAAGGCTCCCCCAAGTATTGGAGAATTTCAGGAAGCTGGGGGTCAAGGAGGTCGTATGCATGCACGATGAGTGTTACGGCGCATTCGCATCCCTTGCTCCGGCCTACGGGATGGAGGTTCCCTTCCGGCCCATCCATTACTTTGAGTATTTGTACGGCAGATTACACGATCTGGCCAAGGAGCTGCGGCCGCTCCGCATCAAAGCAGCCTACCAGAGGCCCTGCTCCTCGAGGCTTTCCCATGATACCCATCATTTCGTAAGGGATATATTGAGCATCATAGGCGTTGAGCTTGTTGAAAGGGCGTATCAGGACGAAAACGCCCTGTGCTGCGGAGATATCCTCGGAATGAATTACGGCTATGAACTTAAGAATGACGTTCAGAGCAGAAACTTGGATGACATGGCAGAACACGATGCAGAGTATTGTGTATTCAACTGTTCGGCGTGCCAAAATGTCTTAGCCACAAAGGTTGCCAAAAGGGGGATAAAACCAATCCACATGATTGATCTCTGCAAGATGGCCATAGGGGAAAAACCGTCAATGGAGGTATCTTAAAATGATCGATATCGCCAGTCAACTGGCCCATATCGTGGGGGAGAGGTTTGTCTCAAATAATCCCGAGGAGGCCTTTTTCTACGCGCGGGACCCCGGATTGATGCCCGCGCACAAACCTGACTATGTGGTCGTGCCAAAAACGGCCAGTGAGATCCAGGAAATACTCCGCCTCGCAAGCAGGGAGAGGATACCCGTCGTGCCCATGGGTGCGGGCATGTCCCTCACGGGCCTGGTCATTCCCCTCAGAGGGGGCATAGTCATCGACATGAAGAGGATGAACAGGATACTCGAGGTAAACGAAAAAGCGCGCTACGTCATCGTTGAAGGGGGCACCTCGCACGGTGCGCTCAAGGCATATCTGGATAAGCACTGCCCCCGTCTGCGTCACAGTATTCCCGACTCCCCTGCAACGGCCACGGTAGCGGCAAACGTGATGATACACGGCCAGGGCCGGCTCACGCAGCAGTATGGCTTCAACTCGGACATGGTGAGCGGTCTGGAGGTGGTCCTGCCATCCGGGGAGATCTGCACGATCGGCTCATGTGCGCTGTCCCCCTACTGGTTCTCAAAAGGTGCTCCGCTGCCGGACCTCACAGGGCTCTTTCTCGGCTGGTTCGGCGCTACCGGCATCATCACCAAGGTGGCCCTCAAGCTCTATCCCAGAAAGAAGATGAGAGACGTGGAGATCTTCGTGACCGATAGAGATGACCTGGTGCCTGATATGGTATACGAGCTTACCCATACGGAGATGGTCGAGGACATCAACATCTTCGCCCAACCGATGCCCATGATATTCAAGGACAACCACCACATCACGCTGTTTATCACCGGTGACACCGACGAGGAATTGGAATTCAAAAGAAAGATGGTTTGGAACTGTCTCGATGGATTTATAAAGAGCAAAGACGGTGGATTCATGTCGGTTCCGCCGGTTATGAAGCCCACGCTCCTGGACATGCCTCAGAGGAGCGTGAGTAGGTTTGCGGATGTAAAAAAGGGCGGTGGATTCGAGTACTCCGGACCCATCATTCCCGTTGAAACCTACCCGGCATGCACTCGAAAGGTGATGGAGTTGGGCTCTAAATACGACCTTGCATACTCCGCCATGGCCAGGGTTATCGGCAGAAATCACGCCATGATGTTCGGGTTTGCCTTTACCTTCAACCGGGCAGATCCCCAGATGATGGAACGGACAAGAAAGGCATTGGAGGAGGGAGGCGAGTTTGCCCTCGCAGCCGGTGGGGTTTTTTGGAAGCCAACGATAGATGAACAAAGGCTTGCCCTCGAGAAGATGGATGCCACCACGAGAGATCTCATGAAGATGATAAAGGAGAACCTTGATCCGCTGGGGATCATGAATCCTGGAAACTGGGAGGTCGTGTAAATGAAATACGAAGATATCGTTCACAGGTGCTTCAGATGCGGATACTGTAAATTTACTGGCGATTATATCGACTTTAACTGCCCCTCGTACCGAAAATTCTTCTTTGAATCATACTCTCCCGGTGGAAGGATGTGGTTGATCCGGGCATGGCTTAACGATGAGATAAAGAACTCTGACAGGTTTCAGGAAATCCTCTTCTCCTGCGCCACCTGTGCCAACTGCATGGAGCACTGCGTGTTCACCTTTAGCGATGATCTGGTCAATGTCTTTCTTGCCGCCAGGGAGGAGATGGTCAATCAAGGCATTATACCCCCCGCGGTGAGGGACTACCTTAAGAACATCAACATCAGCGGCAACCCGTACAAAGAACCCGCCGATGAAAGGGGGAAATGGGCAGAGGGGACGAGCGTTGAAACCTACGATGGACAGGATTACCTTCTCTATATCGGCTGTGTAGGCTCCTATGATGAGCGGGCCAAGAAGATCGCCAGAGCAGTGGGAGACCTCCTTGCCCATGCAGGGATTTCCTTCGGAATTCTCGGCGATCGAGAAACCTGTGACGGAAATGAGGTGAGGGCCCTTGGCGAGATGGGCCTTTTTCAGTTCCTGGCAGAACAAAATATCTCGCTCTTCAAGGATTTGGGGATACAAAGGATCATCACCATGGATCCCCATGCCTTCAATGCATTCAAGAAGGACTACCCCGGCCTCGGGGGAACATTCGAGGCCTACCACTATACCCAAATACTCGCTCCTGTTGTTGCATCGAGTAAAATACCCTTGAAGGACTACCGGGCCAAGGTAACCTTTCACGATCCGTGCTACCTCGGAAGGCATAACGGGGAGTATGAAGCACCGAGGAAGATCCTCCACGCCATTCCGGGCCTCGAGGTTATCGAGATGGATCAAAGCAAAGAGAATGCATTTTGCTGTGGAGGCGGAGGTGGCAATTTCTTCACCGACATCCTCGGTGGCGGTGATGAGAGCCCCAATAGAATCAGGGTGCGACAGGCCCATTCTACCGGTGCAAATATAGTAGCGGTCGCATGCCCACAGTGCGCAAAGATGCTGGATGATGCGATCAAGCTGGAGGAACTGGACGATAAGCTGGAGGTGCTCGATGTGGCTGAGATCGTCATGAGAGCCCTTGATCAACCCACATAATCAAATTGCACTGTTTACGCATTTAGGACAGCTACATAAAGCGCTGCATAAAACCGGATTTATATCGCTCAACGTATTGGGTGAATGAACTAGCTTGCCGCAAGCCGCGGGGAATTAAACCCAAACGAGATTAAACCGCCATAGGGTGGTTTTTTTTATTGGTTGTGATATGGAACCTGATAAGAACGCGAATATAAAAGTAATCATCGGCTTGACCCTCATCCATTTCACGGGGGATTTTTATAACGCCTTTATTAATCCGCTGCTCCCGGTATTTGTGGATAAATTCACCCTTACCTTGACTCAAGTTGGCCTCATCACCGGAACAAGCCGGTTTTTTGCCTTCATCGTGCAACCCACCGTGGGATACCTCGCCGATCGATACCGAACGCGATTCTTTATCTTGGGAGGACCGCTATTGGCTATCGTCTTTATCTCGCTGGTGGGAATAGCGCCGGGCTTTCTGGTGCTCCTTTCCTTTATCGCCATTGGTTCCATAGGCTCAGCTATGTTTCACCCGTCGGTGGCCGGCATGGTATCGACTTATGCAGGTCGGCATCTCGGTTTCTCCATGTCGATCTTTAACATGGGGGGGACCCTCGCCTTCGGAATCGGCCCTCTCTTTATCACCTCCATCGTAGGTATGTACGGTCTCGGAGCAACCCCCTATACCATGATCTTAGGCCTTATGCTCATGGTGCTTCTTTTCAGGATCATACCATCACCCCAGGGCGAGGGGCTGCGAGATCTCGGTTTCATTCGCTCCCTCAAGGAGATATTGGGAGGGGTATGGAAATCGATCGCGCTCATCTGGGTGGTGATGGTGCTGCGAGCCTATGTGGGTGTGTCGTTCAGGACATTTATACCGATACTGTACGCGCAGAAGGGATACTCTCTTGTCGCTATAGGGACCGTCGTGTCACTGCTATCAGTATCAGGGGCATTCAGCGGGCTTCTGGCCGGTCACCTTGCGGACAGAATTGGATACAAGCCGGTGTTCTACAGTGCCCATGCATTATCGATGCCCAGCCTGATCGTGCTCCTCTACGCGCCAGGCAGCTGGGTTTATGCGAGTGCCGCGATAGCGGGATTGTTTATAATGGCTACCCTTCCTTTGGGGGTGGCGATGGCTCAGGAATTAGCCCCCAGGGGACGATCAATGGTCTCCAGCCTCATGATGGGGCTTGCCTTTGGCATGGGCGGAATGATGGCGCCCATCACCGGAAAGCTGGCGGATATCTTCTCTATACCCAGTACGCTCCTGGCGCTGGCGATAATACCACTTCTGACAATCGGCCTTGTCAGGTTTTTACCCGAGATCACCAACGAAAGACGGGCACGCTGAGCTTTAGGGGCTTCAAGCCTCCCATTTCCATAACCTCTGCCGGATCCTGGCTACTTCCGGCATATCCCTTGCCCTTATAATCAGACGCTGCTCTCCTCCATGCCCTCCCATAGTAAATCACTACGTTAGATGCCTTACTCTCACCGATGAGCCGCACATAGTTATTCCTCTTAAAAGCGTTTCTCAGAACAGCAGGGATGCTTATCCATATTACAGTGCAATATGTGCATATAAACTAGTGCACTCTTTTACGGGTTTCATTCGCCCTGAGTCTTCCGTTGTTGCCCCATGATCAAATTTTTTCAAGCGGACTATTCACCGCCAAGCGCCTGCATTCCTTGAAAGCCTAAGCACCTCTCCATTTTCGAACCGTGTGCCGTTAGGCTGGATACCTTGATGTGATTATCGATGAATAAAATACTTAATTGGCATAGATATTGATACAGCCTTTTTCAAGAAATTATTGCACGTATCTTTGCAGATAAGAGCAAAGACCTTATGGACGTAGGCCGATATTTCCTGTGATGGAGGTAAGGCATCAAATGACTATCGCCGAGCAATTTTTAAGCATGGATGAGTGGGAAGAGCCATGCTGCTGCTCTTCTCAATGAAAAAGGGGGGCTCATGAAAGGGGGGAGGAACATGAGAAAGTATAAGAAGTTCATGGCCTTATTCTTGGCAAGCGCACTGATCATTGCCCTTGTTCCGGCGGTATTCGCTCAGGCGGGGAAAAAGATCAATATCAATCAGGCACCTGCGGAGGAACTCACCCAGCTGAAGGGTATCGGGGTAAAATATGCAGCGCGCATTGTGGAGTTTCGAGAAACCAATGGCCCTTTTTCATCGCCAGAGGATATTATGAAAGTACCTGGAATTGGATCAAAGATATTTGAATCCAACAAGGATATCATTACCGTTGAATAGCCTGTAAACCATTTTGTAGAGAGCCCCCCTTTTTTTCATACTAGTAGTATCGTTGGTCTTCACCTACGCTCATGGCGCAATCGTTTATTCCTCTATCTCTATGGAACCATCCTCTGCGAATTGGTACGAAGGCATTCTGCCAATCCTCGCATTTCCGGTCATGTTATATAGAATAACTAGCCAAACAGAGGTGAAAGCGCTAAAAGAGTAATAGGGATAAGCCGATATACAAGAAAAGGACATGGTGCCAATGGAAACCAGCAATCATAATCAAGGCCTATTGGTTCTGCGATGATCGAAATAAGGGAATGCCGAAGGGCGGACTTTGAGCAGATCCTTACCCTATTACATCAGCTCTGGCCCAAGAAGTCCCTTGATAGGGAACGCCTGAGAAAGGCCTACGACCGAAGGCTCCGTTCACCAGATCAGTTCCATATTTGTGCAACCATTGACGCTGATCTAATTGGATTCTGTTCATTAACGGTGAAAAGCAGCCTTTCCCAGCAAGGCTATCTGGGATATATTGATGAATTGGTAGTCGATGAACAGCATCGCGGCCGGGGAGTTGGCACCTTACTCCTTCACCGCATCACGACAATTGCAGCGAAAAACGGCTGCCGGGGGATCGAGTTGGATTCCTATCTTCACAGAAAGGGCGCTCACAGTTTCTACGAAAAACACGGATTCACGAAAAGGGCCCACCTCTACGCCAAGGAGATCTAGGTCTTTCACCCGGTTGATATCCATTCCGATTTGCGTGATGAGAGCAATCTTTTCCGTTTCGCTCAGCACGACGCCTCTCTTGCCGGTGGTCTCATGAGAAATCTCTTGTCAGCATTCTTAGCGCGTCTTTTCCGCTCTGCCTTACATCTGCTTATCCCTCAGCTTTACCACCACTCCGCTCCGACTTAGGTGCTCACGGTAGTCCTTCTCATGGCTCTCAAGCAGGTATTTGAGATACGCTATATTCTTTTCAATAGCCTCCATATATAAATCCCTATCCACATTCCAGCACACCTTGAAGTGATAGTGCATGTACTCATTGATGCCGCCCAATTCAGCGGCTAGTCGTTTTTTGGTCATGTCATAGAAGTCGATGGTCTTCTTCAGGAGATCAAGCTCTGAGCTATATTCAACCATTCTCGCTTCCTTGAACTCGTGGTACAGAAACAGCAGCTTCTCGAGATAGATTCGGTCAGCCATCTGACCCAGCAGATCAGCCGTGCCCAGCATCTTACCCAGTAGCTCCGTCTGCGGGGATCGAAAGTCCATTTCGCTCACCTTTTTATCAAGGCCCGTGCAGATGAGGATTTGGGGGTAGTACCTGAAATTCTCCATGGGAAATCCGCTCTCTGCTAAATACTTATCCATGAATCCAATGCTGCGCCTCGTATCTATGCGGGTATACTTGGCCCCCGTTCCACCCTCATCATCGAGGGTCTGAATATACCCTGTATCATGCATCAAGGTGCATATGAGCCCCAGGTTTACTTCCCCCTTGGTAAGCTCCTTTCCGCCGACTACAGCGCCGTGCATGAGGCGCGCCATGGCGAGAAAAGCATCGGTCGTATGCCTCAGGTCATGGTACTCGGTTGTACACTTTCTGTATCCAGGATACTCACCGTTGAAAAGGCGCACGATATCCTTGAAGACACGGTCTACCTGGCTAAAATCAAACTTCGGGAACATCATAAGGGTGATCGTCCTGACTTCATCCAAAACACTTTGTGGATGCTCCATATTGACCAGGATAGAAAGCTGGAGTTCTGTCATTCGTATCCCTCCAATCGACTTTGACATCTCTATGCAAAGGGCGCCGCTACCGATCGTGGCGAAGTTCTTCGATTTATATGTTCGGTAATGTACCCGGAACTCGTCTGCGTGACTCAATGCGAGCAGTTTAGCCTTGAGCCTACCGCCCCTAGGACATGTCGCCGAGACTTTCATTGAGACTTCCGGCGAGCTCAAGTCGAGTCTCTCGAGTCGAGTTGCTCAGGTCGAGGGCTCAGTTTAACCGAGTGCGCACCCCCTGCTATTCCTCCGAGAATACTACATGAGCATGTCCATGAATCAAGGCATGAAGACCGGACCTCATTTGAAATCTCACAAGGATCTCTTTCAGGGTGGAGACGATCTGCAGTTCAGCTGATGCTCAGGACTGTTGTATCTGTTCTGCGACATCCTCAGAGTGGCGAGTTGTAATGTGCGGTGTAATAGCAGGGATGCAGACATTTCATATCCCTTGGGAAAGATTTTATGAAGGTCATATCATTTAGATGTCCAATATTCAACATTTTTTCCCTTATTTTTATTAAAATTTTTTCCATACCCCCGGCAATTAATCCATTGTCAATCCTCCCCCACGGTGTTAGGCTAGTATGGGCAACACGGTCTTTGAGCAAGAGAACGATATGCAAAAATACAGGGAAAACGGTAACTTCCGGCAGAAGGTGAGGACCATATACCAGTTCATTCAGGACAACCTCTACCTGAATCGCCCGGACATGCGGGTAGGAGAGGAACCCTTTAACTCAGCTCTGCTTTTTAGCCTGCTTACCGCGCTCAATCGGGGAAAAGAGCTCATAATCGGTGAGCCAGGCCTTGGAAAGACTACCTCAGCCGAGTATGTGAGCGCCATGACCTATCGACTGCCCCTTGGCCTGATCTGGGCGAGCGAGGTCTCCGGACACCCGGAGCAGACCGAGGAGAAGATCATCGGCAGGCCCGATCTCGGTCGGCTGAATCAGGGGGAGGAGGTGGTGGTATGGTCCTATCTGGCACAGCTCCCGGTAAAGATCGTGGATGAGATCAATCGACTGCCCGAGACCAAACAGAGCATGATACTTGACGGCATAGACCGCGGCAACTGGGAATACTTAAACGATGTGATCATCAATGATGAGTACTGTCTCTTTGCCACGGCGAACTACCAGGATCGGGGAACGAACACCCTGATCGCCCCATTGATCGATCGCTTCGATGTCATTGTGGAATCCAGGCATCCGGGGCCGGATATGGCACTGATGATCGGCATGAAGGACAGGCATGAAAACGTGCTGAGAAGCCCCGAATACGAGAGGAGCTTTCAGGAAATCCTCGCACAACGGCGAGACCATCATGAGAAAATGCACCTCATCGAGGATCTCAGTACTCGCTTCGGAGATCACATGAAAAAGGAACACCGCATCGAGATGTTGAGCAAGGACGAGAGACAGGAGATACGGGCGTGCACGCAGGAGCTCCCCCTTGATCTTGATGCCAATGCCTTTCTCAGAACCGTGATCGCAGAGCTGTCCTTTTGTTATAAATATGGCCAGAAGCGGTCAGACGATCAGTGTGATGAAGGGTGTCACTATACCGGCTTTCTGTGTCACCACATGAAGAACTGCATATCGAACCGTTTTCCCACCTCGGTGAGGACCTATGCGCAATCACTGGCATGGCTGCTTGGAGATGAAGCCGTGGGCATTGACCACATGAAGGCCGTTCTCCCCTATATCCTGGCCCACAGGGTCCAATGGAAGGATGACGTTATCTCCCAGAAGCAGACCAGCACGCGGAGGGACCCGTTGCAGATCTTCATGGCCAAGGAGATGGTCACCGAGGTGTACAGGCGCTACAACGAGCAGAGCCATCAGATCAAAAACGCACTGGCCGTTGCCTATCAAAGCGCATCAGGGAAGGACCTCGAGCCTATCGAGGGCGATCACCCGATCTATTTGGAAATCAAACGAGATCTCGAAGAGGTGAGATAGGTGATTAATCCCTTTGAGGACTTCAAGAACTACCCGTATAAAAAGAAGGAGATCCCTCTCGATCGCATCGTTCAGGCAAAGGAAAAGGTCATAGGGGAGATCGTGGAGGGATACCTGAAGCTCGTTGAGGAAGAGGTCAAGGATCTGGTCTGGATGGTGGAACACAGCAGGCTTATCAAGGCATACTCCTCGGCCGTGCGAACCATACAAAAGATCGACTATGACACAGACGATATCGAGGAACTCTGCATTGAGCTCGACAAGGGGGATAAGATACCCTACCTGATCTCAGGTCCTGCGGGCATCTATCTCTCCGCGCTCTTAAACAACGCCAAGGAGGATACCATTCAGCTCGGGCTCTACGAGTTCAAGCGGGCCTTTCACTTCCTCGGTTACCGACTCCCCCAGGGGAAAACCCTGTTACTCAAAGGGAATGCAGGGGATTTCATTGGCGCCGGCCTATCAGGTGGTAGACTCGTCGTCGAGGGATCCACCGGTAATTGGGCAGGTGCCGGAATGATGGACGGAGAGCTCTCCATCAGCGGCAACACCGGACAGAATACCGGGGCATGGATGAGCGGGGGGCAGATTAACGTGGAAGGCCATATACTGGGAATCGGAAAGACGATACACGGCGGACGTATCTACCACCGGGGGAACCTCATTCGTCCATATGAGGCCAGCACGAGGTAACGAGTGGGTAACGGAGGCGATACATACGATTCGTTGCTCAGCAGTGTTTGGTCCAAGGTACGGAGAAAACACTTCTTTCCTGAACTGCCCCACCCCGCCATATCAGATTCGATGGACAGGGTGGCCCTTGAGATCAAGAGCAAGCAGATCACGCTGAGCCAGTCCTTTATAGAGCAGGCAGCCAGGCATCTGCCCCTGGAACAGGTAATAGAGGCCCTCCTCGACCACGGCGTGTCCCACTACACCTACTGCCCCTGGGATTTTCATACCCATCTTACCCTATACCAAGAGGCCAAGAGGGTTTTCAAGAACAAGGATAAGGCCCAGAAGTCAACCGATTACTTTATGGATGTGGTGGCCGATACCCATTGCTTTAAGGACAAGGAAACCTCCATCTCCCAACTGTACCGCCATGTGGAGCGGGGGGCCTTGGACGAGGCCATACATGCCCTGTATCAGAGGATATGGGGAACGGACCTCAATGTACAAGGCCATGAGGAGATCTCCCGGAAGCTCTCACGGATCCCCTATCTCGACAGAAAGCACTGGCCCCAGAGCCTACACCGCTTCTCAAGGATCATAGGGAGCATGCTTGAGGCAGAGCAGAAATCCGGCACGCTGAACCAGCCAAACCCGATGGGGCAAAACGATTTTGGCCGATACTCGCCTGAGGAAATGGACCAAGGCCTTAAGGAATTCGCCATGGCCACTGCTGATCCGGGTGCTTTTAAGGATGTGGTGAAGGATTTCGAGAACGAGCTCAATGAAGCGGGCTACGATGCCAGCAGCAGCATGATGGGCCTCGGGCCTGGCTCCTCGCTCGATGCCGATACACTCTTCTACATGAAACTGGCGGAAAACTACACCCTCCCGATCAAGAAGATCCCGATCGAGAAAAGCGGCTCACTTTATCCCGTAAGCCACTCCCCCTGGGAGCTGGGAAAGCCCTTTCGGGATATCGACCCCTGGACGAGCTTCGGTAAGGTGATGCCGGGCATCACCCAAATCTGGGAGCGTAGAGAGGGGGAAACCTTCGGCCAGGAGGAGGGAACGCCTAACTGTATCGTGGTAATCGACTCATCGGGAAGCATGACAAACCCGCGACAGCGTCTCTCTCATGCAGTGCTCGGAGCGGCCTGTGCCTCAGATGCGTATCTCAGGAATGATGCAACCGTGGCCGTCTATAACTTCAGTGATGCCAAACACGGGGGGCATCAAATCCTGGACTACACGCGGCACAGAAAAAAGATCTATCAAACCCTCTGCCATTATTTTGGGGGAGGCACAAGGCTGGATATCGATGGAATTCAGTCCTTACAGGATCCGTCTCTGCCGGATATCTTTATTATCACCGACATGCAGATCACCAACCTTGAGGTACTCGTTGGCTACCTCAATGGGTTGGAAAATCGCGTCACCGCCGTGCACATAGGCGATAACGCGCGGGTATCGCATTTTAAGAAATCCACGAATATTCGAAAAAATATCAGCGTATACTCGGTAAAGAAAAAGAATGATATCCCTAAGATCGTTCTCGGAAAAATACAGGAGTACTTCAAGTCCGTCAGCTAAACCGACCGGAAATCCCTTGCATCCTACTTCTCGTTTGAATCGATGTTCCGTTTTTCAGTGAAACTCTTAACAGATGGCTCCTTTCCTTCCATCTTCATCTTCACGTTTCCCTCAAGCAGCGCCATCAACCGACCTGGCTTCGCCCACATCGCCTTTATGGTAGATGATGTCGCCTCTGCCCGGGATGCGGTGGTTGCTGCAGGAGGAGGTCTGCTTGGCGAGCTCGTCTCAACGGAGATCCCGGGGGCAGGCACGATCACCTTTGTATACGCCACTTATCCCGAGGGAAACATAATCTAATTGCAGCATCGACATAAATGATATACACAGAACGAATATCGTTAAAGGAGGTTGCGGAATGAGGAAGAGGGCATTCAAGTTCCTGCTATTCGTAGCAGTGCTAGGCGTCCTTTTTTGTTACGGGTGTGGGGTGGTGTACACCAACGTGCAAACGCCCATGCCAACCATAAACCTTCAGGCCAATGCCGCGAGTCAAACAAAGGCCGGCAAGGCCACCTGCTACACCTACGTGTGGGTTGTGACAGTTGGTGACTGTAGCGTAGCCACTGCCATGAAGAACGGTGGCCTTACTAAGATCCACCACATCGACACAGAAATAAAGAGCATACTGGGCGGGATCTACGCACGGCACACCATCATGGTGTACGGGGAGTAAGGGGAAAGACAGAGCACATGGCGCTGGCCTTAACCCACATAATCTCACCGGATATCGCACAATGTGAGCTCAGCTTTATCGAGCGAAGCACCATCGACTACGACCTGGCGGTACAGCAACATGAAGCATACTGCGCGTTGCTCCGAGACTGCGGCTTAAAGGTTATCGAGCTCACGGTAAATAGCGCATATCCTGATTCCACATTCATCGAGGACACCGCAGTGGTCCTGGACGAGATCGCGGTGATGGCACGCATGGGCGCTGCATCACGCCGGGGTGAGGTGCCTGGCATTGAATCCGTGCTGGCCGCCTACCGAAAGATAGACCGCATCCGGCCCCCTGCCACGCTCGAAGGCGGCGATGTGCTTCTGGCCGGGGGGAAGG
>QMLW01000007.1 GCA_003646935.1 Deltaproteobacteria bacterium | reverse complement strand
GCATAAAATAAATCTTAGGAGATATGATAAATGCCCGATCAGATTATGAAAGAAAAACTCGAAGAGTTTCGAGAGAAAAGACAAGGGACAGAGCTCGGAGGTGGTCTCAAAAGGATTAAAGTACAGCACCAGAAAGGCAAATTAACTGCAAGGGAGAGGATTGACGCCTTTTTCGATCCCGGCACCTTTCAGGAGCTTGATCTGTTTGTAGAGCACCAATGTAGAGATTTCGGCATGGAAAGCAAGAAGGTTCCCGGCGACGGTGTCATTACCGGTTTCGGGGAGGTTGAGGGCAGGAAGGTGGCAGTTTATGCACAAGATTTCACTGCATTAGGGGGAACCGTGGGTGAGTGGCACGGCAATAAGATCTGTAAGCTCTATGACAAGGCCTATACTATGGGTATACCGGTCGTTGGGCTTATCGACTCCGGCGGGGTGAGGGCACAAGAGACTCTGGGGGGTTGGATTGCATATGCACGGATGTTTTACAAACAAGTCAGCTACTCCGGGGTATTACCACAGATTTCCCTCATACTGGGGCCATGTGGAGGAGGTGCCTCCTATTCACCGGCTCTCACGGATTTTATCTTTATGACAAAAGGAGGAGCAAGCTTTATGTACATTGCCGGCCCTGCGCTGACATATTCGGTTACCTCAAAGCAATATACCGAAGAGGAATTAGGCGGACCCGATGTTCATTCCAAGGTAAGTGGTTGCTGCGATCTTGTAGCAGATAACGACAGGGATGCCTTAGAAAAGTGTCGTCTTCTATTAAGCTACCTTCCTTCCAACAACAAGGAAAAGCCCCCGATCATTGATTCGGGAGATGATCCCTTTAGAGAATCCCCTGAGCTCGAGGATCTGGTTCCCGGAGATGAGCAAAGGCCGTATGATATGTATAAGGTGATAGAGTGCATTGTAGATAAAAGCTCCTTTTGTGAAATCAAACCAGAGTATGCCACCCAGTTTATCATAGGGTTTGCAAGGGTGGGAGGCTTCCCCATTGGGCTGCTTGCTAACCAACCCAGAGTGCTGGCCGGAGCTATGGATTTAAATGCCTCGGATAAGGCGGCGAGGTTTATCCGTATCTGTAATTCCTTTGATGTGCCCTTAGTTAACTTAGTTGACGTACCAGGATATCTTCCTGGTATTGAACAGGAACGAGGGGGAATAATTCGTCATGGTGCTAAAATGCTGCATGCGTATGTTGAGGCTACCACCACCAAGATCCATGTAGTGATCCGAAAGGGATTTGCAGGCGCAACTCATGGGATGTGCAGTAAGGAGATGGGGGCTGATATGGTGTATATATGGCCATGTGGTGCGATTCTGACTATGGGTCCGAAAGGCGCGGCGGAGATTGTGTTCCGAAAGGAGATCCAAGCCGCACGTCCGGAGGATAGGGATGAAATTACCCAGGCTATGGAGGAAGAATACAGGCGGCTCTACTATAATCCCTTTAAGGCGGCATCTATTCAGCAAGTCGATGAGATCATCGAGCCTCGACAGACCAGGGGGAAAATATATACGGCACTGAAATACTTCTGGAATAAGAGAGAGGAGAGGCCCTGGAAAAGAAATGGAAACATGCCGGTGTAGGTGAATAAATAAGTATTGTAATACATTCGCAAATGAGCCCGGCGCTTGGCTTCGAGGCCATTGATTTGTAGTCGCGTTAGATTAATGCACATGAGGCGTATAAAATCGTGTAACGATTTTATTTCCAGTACCATTTTTTGATTTCCTTTTTCAAAATCTTTCCAACCGATGATTTGGGTAATTCAGATACAAAGTCCACGGATTTCGGCCGTTTATAACCAGCCATTCGTTCCTTGGAAAATTGGATAATCTCATCTTCAGTAGCATGGGCTCCCTCCTTTAGCAGTATTACAGCCTTAACCGCCTCACCCCATCGCTTATCAGGGACTCCTATAACGACAACTTCTTTAACTGCCGGATGCTGATAGATTATATCTTCCACCTCTTTTGGATAGATGTTCTCACCGCCGCTAATAATCTTAAAGCCCTTGCGGTCCGTAATGAAGATGTAACCATCTTCATCTACTGTGGCTAAGTCACCTGTATAGAGCCATCCATCTTTTAGTGTCCGCGACGTCTCTGCAGGCAGATTCCAGTAACCCTTCATGACACAGTCGCCACGAACAATAATTTCACCTATCTCCCCCGGTTGAACATCATCTCCCTCATTATTGATGATCCTGGATTCCACGTTAATACCTTCCTGGCCGCATGAGTAAGAACGCCGCCTTATTTCTTTGGGATCCCCTTTTGACAGATATCCTCCGATATCATAGTAGCTCACGAGGCCACCGGCTGCCTCAGTCAGTCCGTAAATGTGCATAAAGATGCTGCCGAATGCTTCGGTGCATTGCCTTAGTACCTCTAAGGGCATAGGAGCGGCACCATAGGTAATCTTTCTGAGGCTAGAAAGATTGTATTGCTTTGTCTTCACAACATCTAAAAGATCAATGAGGTGTGTTGGAACAAGGTTGAGGGTGGTAATAGATTCTTTTTCAACGGTTATTAGCAACTCTATTGGATCAAATCCCCTTAAGATTACTACGCTCCCCCCTATATAAAAGTGAGACATAAAAGGCCATATACCGGCAACGTGAAGTAGGGGGACTGTAATCAAGGCAATATCCCTCTCAGTCAAAGACAGAGCGCAGGCACAATTTAAGCCGGCGCTAATCCAATTCCGATGGGTTAGGCGAACCCCTTTTGGGTTACCCGTGGCACCAGAGGTGTAACAGATCATTACATCGTCATTTTCCTCTATTGGTACTGGCACGAAGGGCTCATCTCGAGATGATACGGCAAGCATGTCTTCATAATAGAGCATTGAATCGAGTTCTTGTTCCAGACATATATATTTTTCAATGCTTTTCATCTGTGAGGTGAGGGGTTGTATTCGATCATGATAGTCCCGAGAGAGGATGAATGTCCGAGGCCCTGCATCGTTCATCACATAAAGTATCTCAGATTCCATAGAACGAAAATTAATCGGGACAAGAATAAGGCCAACCTTCGCAGCAGCAAAAAAGATCTCCAGGTGGTGATGACAATTTTCGGCCATAATGGCGACCCTGTCACCTTTCCGCAAATCCATCTGTAGAAATCCAGTGGACAAGCGATTCACACGTTCCAGAAATTGTCCAAAAGTATATCGACGACCATCAAAGACTAAAGCAGTCTTATTTGGATGTCTCTTAGCATTCCACCTCAATATATCGCCCAGGATCATAATTTCTCCCTCTATTTTGATATCTACAAGTGATTAATTGGCCGTAACAAGGTTAACGGACTATCATTGAAAATCTACCTGAAAATGCATTGAATGCTGCTAGTTAAACAACTTCATGATTAAAGCTACATCATCGATTTTCTCAAGCTTATGAACAAGATCAATCACCTTTTGCACGGTATCATTGGATAGAGATTTAGCAGCATAGTTCATACAATCCCAAACCTTCCTGTTTAATTCCTCCTGAGTCAATGGATTCTGGGGACTACCCTTAGAATGAGAAACTCGCATTTGGTATACAGCCCCATTAGTAGTAGTTATTTCCAATTTACACGGACTAATCGCACCTGGGGTCATGTTTTCTAATTCGTTATCTACATAAGGGTTTTCACCCCGTTCAGCACAAAGGAGTCCCCATGTTTTTCCATGCTCGTTTCCATGGTGGCAAAACTCGATCCCACGGTTTGTTCGGTTATCGCCGTGGCAGCAAGATATTCACCGGTGAGCAATTTTGCCAGATACTTGTCCCGTTGCTCAGGGGTACCGGATTCTGTAAGCATCTTCCCTGTTTGAAGGTGGCCGTTATGTGTCATTCCAAATCCTGCTTTGGCCACCTCTTCACTTACAAGACAGAATGCCATTGTGCCGAGCCCTCGACCTCCAAACTGCACAGGGATATGGGATCTTAAGAAACCGTGACGCCCGATTTCTCGGAATAGTTCGCGAGGCAGGATGCTTTTTTGCTCGTATTTCATTATGTGAGGGATAACGACTTGTTCCACGAATTCTCTTACTGATTGCTGAAGCCCTTGGTGTTGTTGTGAAAGCTCGAAGTCCATAGCTCGTGTCCTTTTGGTTTTTTGCTGCGCTCTGGTTGATTTCTATAGTCGAGGAATGGTTCTCAAGAAATATCATGGGATGAGAGTTACAGTAAATTGCAGAAACCAGCGAATCCTTTATACTTTTTCATACGCTCTTTCAGATTCCTGGAGCTTGCCCTAATAACCCCTTTGAGACCTTAGAAGGGCTTCAATAGGCCTTAAAAATGGGTAACCATATCTCAACCATAGCGATCCGTGCGCTCCGGCTCATCGTGCATTCCCTGGCAGCGACGTCCACCGCCGTTGAGTTGCCCGCGTGACCGTTGAGAAAGATGAATTTTTTGAAGCCATGATGAATCAGGCCCGATGTGTATTCCCGCAACACCTGGGTTACCGTCTCGAGCTTCAGGGAAATGGTTCCCGAAAACTCTAAAAACCACTCAGAGTAGCCCACGGGTAAGGCGGGCCCAACAAGGGCGGCCGTATCCTTGGCAACCTCATTGGCGAGGCCCTCCGCCACATAGGTGTCCACCCCAAGCGGGAGATGGGTCCCTTCCTGTTCCGTTGAGCCGAGGGGGATGATGATGGGGATGTTCTCCCGTTCCATCTCTTCCACCTCTTGCCAGCTATAGGCTGATAATTGGTACAGTTTCATCGATTACCCCTATAAAATCGTGTAACGATTTTATTGTTACAGACAGATATTGGAGTACTTCTTCCAGGGCCTGGCTACGTCTTTATCCTCCAGGATCTCAAGGGCACGACAGATGTACTTTCTCGTGTCATGAGGCATAATGACATCATCAACGTAGCCTCTCTCCGCGGGCTGATAGGGGTGTTCGTACTTGGTTCGATACTCCTCGATCCGCTGTTTCGCGGCCGCCTTTGGATCATCCGCCTGCTTAATCTCCTTCGCGAATATCACGCTTGCCGCTGTCTCTGCTCCTACGATGTTGATCTTGGCCGTTGGCCAGGCATAACAGAGATCGGCACCAATGCTTTTATCCAGCATGGCGTAGTGGGCGCCGGCATATGATTTGCCGATGATCACTGACACCAGTGGTACGGTGGCCTCGGCCCACGCAAAGAGCGTTTTGGCGCCGTGCCTCAGGATTCCCTTCCACTCCTGCTCAGAGCCGATCCAGAACGCCGGGCAGTCCACCAGGGTTACCAGCGGGATATTGAAAAGGTCGCAGAATCGGACAAAGCGTGCCAGCTTGTCAGAGGCGTCGCAGTCGAGTCCGCCCATCTTGTGTATAGTGTTATTCGAGACAATGCCGGCCACCCTGCCGTTGAAGCGTGCGAAACCGACGATCACGTTTGGGGCGAAGTGTTTATGTATCTCAAAGAAGCTCCCGGTATCCACCACCGATGCGATAAGGGGATACATGTTATAGGGAACCCGAAGCGATGCATCTGGAAGGTAATCATCGAGTTCCGGAATTTCTCTGTCCGGATCATCGCCCGTCTCTATTGTCGGCGGCTTTTCCATGTTGTTTGAGGGCAGGTAGGAGAGGAGTTGCTTGGTCAGCTCAATGCTATGGGCATCATCTTCGCCTACGATATGGGTGCACCCTGACTTTACGGCATGGGCCTCCCAACCCGAGAGTTTATCCAGGCCGATTTCCTCGCCCGTTTGTGTTTTTACAAAGGCAGGTCCCGCGATCCCCATATACCCGTTCGGTTTGCTCTGGATGAGGAAATCATTCATAACGGGATGATATGCCTGACCGCCCATGCAGGGGCCAAGGAGCACCGCGATCTGGGGGACGATCCCCGAGGCCAGTATCTGGGCACGGAAGGTCCACCCATAGGACTCCAGGGTGTCCATGCCTTCCTGGAGACGTGCACCACCGGAGTCATTGATGCCGATAAAGGGCAGTCCCTTCTCCTTGGCAAAATCGCAGGCCCATACGAACTTCTTGCCGTGATACTCGCCAAAGGTGCCTGCCATGGCGGTGAAGTCCTCGGAGAGAACCACCACTTCCCTGCCATCTATCTTGCCGATGCCCGCAACCACTCCTTCTGCCGGCACGAGCTTATCGGCCAAACCGAATTCGTGTTGCCGGTGCCTCATAAAGGCGCCTACCTCGCTAAAGGTACCGGGATCGACGAGCATATCGATTCGCTCACGGGCGTTGGTTTGGCCTTTGTCCTTGCGCTTCTTTAATGCTTCTTCTCCGCCCATATCGAGTATGGCTTTTCTTCGCTTCATGTAGTCATCATAAATAGCATCGAACTTTCCCATTACCTACCCCCTATGCTCGCGAAGCTTCGTATCAAACCGACGAGGTGTAAACAACATACATTGAGCGAAGCTTCTCATTGCAAAGTATAAAATGCAAAGTTTACCTCGTTAAATAATATTAAAACGAGGACAATAGCATATATGATAACGTTTTAAGGAATGTGAGATTTGTCATATAAGGAATTACGTAATTTAACAGGGTGAAAGGCCAAAATCACTTTTTCTTACGGGTTTGTGAAGGCAATCTCCTGCCACTCATTTTGCATTTTTCAATTTGCATTCTGCATTTTGCCTTGGACGCCTTCAAAAACTTGACATTAATCCGCCCAGGCGGATAAATGTCAAGATTTTTGTTTTTGAAGACGTCTAGTTGTTTATGGTTTCTCATCTTTTGTTAATCGTAGCCGATGAGAAAGTAAATAGAAAAAGACATCTCCGTGCTCTTATCATCCTTTGATAAGCCTTGGAATCATGAGGTGGTGGTGCGGGCATATTGATATAGGATTCTGGTATGAACAACCCGCAAATGCCACGATATATTTTCTCAACTCTGGAAAAGAAACAATCTCGTCTACGTAGCCTCTATTTGCGCAATAGATCGGCCTTGATTTCTCATAATATTCATTGGCCAGGGCATTCATCTTATCAATGACAGGGTGCAGGGGACGTCCTCCATCTTTTTCCTTGACCAGCCTTCTTGAGAATGAGGCAGCTGCAGCTGTTTCGCCATGCATGACGTAAATCTCGGTCGTCGGCGTCCCTAAGGTGAAGGCATTGTGGTTGTTAGCAGTTGGGCCTCCCATGATGTAATGGGCGGCTGCCGTTCCCTTTCTGACGACGATACAGATCTGCGGCACATCAGTCTGTTCGATGGAATAAATAAGAGACTGGCCGAGGCCCAGAAGCTCTGCCTTCTCCGCGATATCCCCCACGTCAATTCCGGAGGTATCTTGAAACCAGACAATGGGAATCCTGTCACGGCCGCAATGGGTGACGAATTCGTTCATTTTAATCAATCCCTGACGGTAGAGCTTTCCGCCGATGCCCGGGTACGGGGCATATTCGGGATAGTCTTTACCGAGAAATCCCTGACGATTTCCAATAAAGCCGACCAGAAGGCCATCGATCTTTGCAAGCCCAGTATACACCTCTGGTCCGTAGTCTGGTCTGAATTCCATATGCTCGCTGTTGTCAAAGATGCGGGCCATCATTTCCTCAAGGCTATAGCTCCTCTTCTGGTTAAAGGCTACGATGCTGTTGATGTCATCTCCTGAAAACTTTGGCTCCTGCGGCTCTGCGACACGGAAAAAGCCGGGATCATAGGCAGGACACATATCCACGTATCGTTTCAATGCATCAAGCACCTCGAACTCAGTATCATAGACCTCTTTGAAGAAGCCCGTCTCATTGAAATGGATGGGAACGCTGCCCGGAGGCACCTGCTTGAAATGGCGGGTCGCCTCAATGAGCTGTTCTGCCCCCTGTTCATCGAAATAACCCTTGGGGCTCATGCCGCCTACAATGCCGCCGCCGCCCACTGCGATATTGGCATCCTTGTGTGCTATCAGGATGGTAGGACTGATACCCTGATACCCGCCTCCAGCTGGATTTGTTCCATATATGCCTGCTAAAACAGGGACACCCAGCTTCTCCAGCTCGGCATGCCGGAAGAAGGTAGTGCCATTTCCCCTTCGATTCGCATAGACCTCTTCCTGCTCCGTTAGCTTCACGCCGCTGCAATTCACAATCCACACCAAGGGCACGTGCAGTCTTTTTGCCATGTCAGTGACCCTGAGCTGATTATCCGCCTGACCGGCAATCCAGGCCCCGGCCATGACCTTATTATCAAAACCGATAACCACTGCCCATTTACCGTTGATCTTGGCCAGCCCGTCGATCACGCCTGTTGTGCCCTCTTCGTTAAACAGGGGGTTATAGAGGGTATGAAGTGGGCACCAGGTTCCGGGATCAACGAGATGTTCTATCCTCTCCCAGACCGTTGTCTGGCCTCTCTGCTTGATTTTTTCTGCGGGGATGCCCGCCTGTTTCACCGCCTCAACAGCTAGGGCAATATCTTTTTCAACTGCCTTAATTTGAGCCACATTTTCCTTTGCGTTTTCCTTTTGGCTGTCGGATAGAGGATTTCCAAAAGGTGTCATTGTTTCAAAGTAGGGTTTCATCATTACCTCCTTTATGAATTAAAATAAGAATTTAGCCTTCGGTCCCGCTTCCTGGATAATTTTAAAAACCTTTTAGTGCCATGTATATCTCGTTGTCAAATCGTATTTACGACATTATATATTTTATTCATTCAAATACACTTGCCTTACTATAAAATAGATACCCTTGAATATATCGAGCTAGAATATCAGGCTCAATCAGGTGTTTTACTCAAAATAAAAAAAACAACACCCATTTATGAATGGGGGTTGTTTGATTTTTGACCATCCCTATCTGACTTAGGGAGAAATCCCCATATAGCCTTTCACGAACTCATAGCAGCTTGATAGATTTCTCTCCGGGATTTCAGAGAAGACATTCCTCAAGCGAACTATTATTGGATGATAAAGCTGGCGTATCCTACCACGTAGCTATAGTCTCCGCTCACGTCTCCTGATGTGGCGTACTGAATAAGCCGCGCCTTTGTTGCGCCCATCTCTTTTGCCGCGATGAGGGTTATCGTCGTTGGGATTACACCGCACATGGAGATGTTATTCCCGGTAACGGTATCCAGAAGGCCGGCCGGGTCCAGAGCGCTGATCTTATCGATTGCCAGTTGGTCCTTTTCCTTGGCACTTTGCTGAGATTCGTAGTGGGTCATATCCGTACTTGCGATAAGCACCACGGGCTTTTCATATCTCTTGAGGGCCCTGGCAATGGCCATACCTATTTCCTCACAGATCGGGTAGTCGGCCCTGCCCAAAACAACGGGAACAAATGAAGCCTCAGGCATAACGTGTTGGATAAACGGCAGCTGTACCTCTACGGAGTGTTCATGCACATGGGCCTGAGTATCTGCTTCGAGATAGCGGGATTCTGCTATCATGAGAGCGGCCAGGCGCTCATTGATAGGCACCTCCCCCCCTGGCATCTGCCATGTTCCCTGGGTCATGACCGCATAGGGAACTCCGATGCCATGGTGGTTGGGGCCCATTACAACGGTATCCTGGGGGATTTCCGCCACGGAAAAAACCGCACCGGCGACATTTCCCGAATACACGTACCCTGCATGGGGGGATACAATGGCGAGCACCTTTTCCTTTTTATGCACCTCCTCCATCCTGGCGGAAACCTCCCTTTTCAGGCTTTGCTCATCGCCCGGATAAAATTGGTTGGCTACTGCTGGTTGACGTATCATGATGACCACCTCACGTATTAGTTATTTGTAAGCGACTACTAACGTAGTCAGACTGAAGCTGTTTCGTTGGTTTTATTGGTTTTACTTGTTTAGATTGTTTTACTAGTTAAACCAGTTGAACGAGTCAAACAAGTCAAGCTAATCTTTTTCAAAATGTGCAGTTACCCCTATTTCCCCTAACTGTCTTCAGCCTTCAGCCTATCTACCTTATCAAATCAGTGCGAGCCTCAGGGTGTTTAAGGCTATGATGGCGCCCCTCACCTGAAGGGTAGGCAGATCAGCTCCCATCTTCCAGCTGTAGCTTCCGTTGACCCTCTCACCGGTGACTGCTACGTGTGCATCAACCTGGTAGTCCTTTTCCATCTCCTTCAGTACTCCCACCACGGCTAATCCGATAGAACTCCCACACGAGCCTCTTATCATGTTGGCGAGCACCCTTGCCGTTTCACCGTCGGAGGCGGGAGGCACGCGCTCGGTCTCTAGAAGGGAATGAAACCTGGATATCTCATTAGCTATTATGCTCTGAACCAGCGGGGATGACGGCGTTTTTTGGAGCCTCGCGGTGAGCTCCCCTCCGGTGAAGGTTTCGACAATACCTAAGCTCGCTCCTCTGGCTTTAAGGAGATGGGTAACTACGCCCTCAAGGGTATCCTCATCGCTTCCATATACAGCGTTTCCAAGCCTCGCGGTAATCTGCTCTTCCACCTGTTTGATACGGGAGCTGGCCTCCTCCCGGTCTTTCCCGGATGCCGTGATCACCACCCGTATATCGCCCGGTGATGCGAGGATGCCAACCCTGGGGTTTGTATGGGGATTCATGAGGTCCCTTATCAGGGTATCCACCTTGCTTTCGCCCAGTCCCGTGATCCTCAGCACCTTGGAGGAGATCAATTGCCTATCGAGATGAAAGTGTTTCTTGAGATAGGGGACAACCTCCTTGTGAAAAAGGTATGCTAGCTCCTTTGGTACGCCGGGTAGGGCTACGAGGAGCTTTGATTTTCTGGTTACCATGAACCCGGGAGCCGTTCCTATGTCATTGGAGATGGGGATAGCGCCCTCTGGAATGAAGGCCTGCTTCCGGTTGCTCCCCGGCATACGGTAGCCACGAATTGTAAAGATGGACTCGATCTGATCCATCAGTTCCTGTTTAAACACCAAGGGGGCGCCTGCTAGGTCAGCTATTACCTCCCGCGTCAGATCGTCCTCCGTGGGCCCAAGGCCGCCTGTTGCAATAATAAGATCACTCCTGGTCACGGCCTCTGATATGACCTGCTTCATCTGATCGAAGTCATCGCCGACGCTCGTGTGAAGGGATACATTGAACCCGATGGCATTGAGGTTTTGCGCGAGGTATGTTGCATTGGTATCGGTTATTTGTCCCCGCAGGAGTTCACTGCCAATGGTGACGATTTCACAATTCATGGAAGCTCGCTCACGTATGCTCTGAGATTGCGAACTGGGGGTCTATCGCTGCGCCTGATATCCTTGTCTCGCGGTATCTGTCAATAACATGCATATCCGCGTCAAATGCCATATCGGGAAAGGGACCTTGAAGGGGAAACCATCCCAGCTCCACCATATCATCGCCTGGAGATAGGTCCCCGCCGATTTTCCTCGCCAGCAATACGATAACGAGGGTATGCAGATCTGGTTTGAGAAAATTGGAAACCACACTAACTATTGCCTGGATTTTTATAGACAGGCCTGTCTCCTCCATTATCTCCCTATGGGCAGCGGATAAGAAGTCCTCATGGAACTCAATGAATCCGCCTGGCAAACTCCAACTTCCTCCCCTATACACATCCGGGGCCCTCTTTCCCAGCAATACCGAATCGTTCTCTATAATCAATACAACCACCCCTGGAGAGGGATTTTTATAAAGGACATAGCCGCACTCTGGGCATTGATGGCTTTTGTGTCTACCAGATGATACCGGCCGAGATATCGCACCACATCTGGGGCAGTAGGTGTGGGTGTCGATTGGCCTCTGAGCAAGCCTTTGGTAGTCGTCAAATACCTGTTTTGCTTCCATTTTACCCTCGATATTACTCTTTTCACTACAGCAATTCAAGGGAAGCGATGAAAAAGAAATTCTCTTGACAAAAAGAAGCGCTATATATAAAAGCAAACGGTAATTATCAGCGGCGAAGAGGATACGTACGTGAGTCGGGTCAGGCCTCAATGAAAATCGATTTGACAAAAATACCACCAGAGGGTAAAGAATTAGACTTTATGCTTCCGACTGAGTGGTGGAAGCCCGATTCCGATGATGATCGGATTGTAGGACTCGAACGACCCCTCTCAACCTCGTTAAGGATGTACCCGGCCGGCAAGAAGATGGTCGTTGAGGGGTATATCTCTACGAGGTTGCTGTTGCGGTGTGACAGATGTCTTGAACAGTACGGCTGGGATCTATCAGCGGAGTTCAGGATATCCTTATCGCTGTCTCCCTTTCAGGGAGAGGGAGAAGTAGAGCTCCAAGAGGATGACCTGAATCTCGATTTTACCGATGGCAATCTCTTAGATCCAGATCAGGTAATCAGGGAACAGCTTATTCTCCGCGTGCCCATGAAGACGCTGTGCACCCCGGAATGTAAAGGGCTTTGCCGCGTATGTGGCTGTAATTTGAACATCTCTACGTGTTCGTGTCCAGTAGCTGATCGACAGGTGCTTTTCAACCAATAACTAGATTGGATAAGAATTATTTTTTAGAGCGGCAGAGCCGCGTTACATAAAATCGCGAAGCGATTTTATAACCAGCAACGAGTAACGAGTAACATGCCTGTACCAAAAAAGAAAAAATCGCGATCAAGAAGGGATATGAGAAGATCCCATCATCACCTAACGTTGCCCAACATCTCATTTTGCCCTCAATGCCGTGAACCCGTTCTGCCTCACCACGTATGTATGAACTGCGGTACTTACAAGGGTAAAACGGTAATCAAGAAAGAAGAAGAGTAACTCAGCAACGAGGGATTTCATTGAGGAGCCACCGATTGTATCTGAGACACCGGTCAAGGGCTGTGAGGGGCATCTCCTTGGATGAAGCGAGTGTGTTTACAATGACTAGCATCCTTCGGTTAAAACGGTAAAAAAATGCCTGAATCGAAACGGGTAGTGGTCGTCACGGGTGGTTCGAAGGGGATTGGGAGGGCAATTTGCCTCCGATTTGCCAGAGAAGGTGCGAGAATTGTCTTCCTCCACTATGATCCCGATGATGTTGCAGCAGATGAGACCCTGAAACTCCTCCAGGATCGGGGCATAGAGGCAACGACGAAAAAATTGGATGTTTCCTCCTTTGCCGATGTGGAGGAATTTTTTCGAGAGGTCGTGGAGGAATTTCAAGGTCTGGATGTGCTGGTCAATAACTCCGGCATCACCAGGGATGCCCTTTTTTTAAGGATGTCTGAGGACCAGTGGGATCAAGCCCTGTCGGTAAATCTAAAGGGTGCTTTCAATTGTGCCAAGGCAGCGGTACGGTTCATGGTAAAGCAGAGGAGCGGCAGGATTATCAGCATTTCATCGGTGGTTGGGCAGATAGGAAATATCGGACAAGCCAACTACGCAGCATCCAAGGCGGGGATCATGGGTTTTACCAAGAGCATTGCGAGGGAGTTGGCCACGCGAGGCATTACCGCAAATGCAGTTGCACCCGGTTTCATTAATACGGAGATGACGAGGAACCTCCCTGAAAAGGCGCGGGATTTTTTTTTGAACCAGATTCCCATGGGAAGAGTGGGGGAACCGGAAGAGGTGGCAGAGGTAGTCTACTGGTTGGCTTCAGAGGGTGCGTCGTATATTACCGGACAGGTTATTCACGTAAACGGCGGGCTTTACATGTAATGCTATTAACAATCAATGTATGGAGGTGAACGCGCATGTCAATCGATGAAAAGATAAAGAAGATCATTTGCGAGCAGCTGGAGGTGAGCGAGGAAGATGTGGTTCCAGAGGCATCGTTTGTGGATGATTTGGGGGCAGATTCCCTTGATCAGGTTGAGCTGATTATGGCCATGGAGGAGGAATTCGGGATCTCTATCTCCGACGAGGAGGCTGAAAAGATCGCTACCGTGAAGGACGCCATTGACTATATTGAGCAGCATCAAGGGTAACCTTCCTGCATGAGTATTAGGGAACATACCACGATGGCCAGAAGAGTTGTCATTACCGGATTAGGCATGGTTACACCCCTTGGTATCGGTGTGGAGGAAAATTGGGAGGCCGTCACAACGGGGAGATCTGGAATAGGGGTTATCACTAAATTCGATCCATCTGCTTATGCGTCTCAGATCGCAGGGGAGGTTAAGGATTTTCGCTCCGAGGACTTCCTTGCCCCAAAGGATGCGAGGCATCTGGATATCTTCATTCACTATGCCATAGCCTCGGCTCGTATGGCCGTCGAGGATTCGAAGCTCGAGGTAACGCCTGATAATAGCCATCGAGTTGGATGCATAACCGGTTCAGGTATCGGAGGATTGAGCACGATTGAGCACTATCACCAGGTGCTTTTGGAGAAGGGCCCGCGACGGATAAGCCCCTTCTTCATCCCCAGTATCATTGCCAACATGGCACCAGGCCAGATAGCCATCGAGTTCGGTGTGCGGGGGCCCAATACCTCCATCACAACGGCATGTGCAGCCAGCGCTCACGCCATAGGAGAGTCATTTAAGCTTATTCAATGGGGAGCGGCTGACGCGATGATAACCGGGGGAACAGAGGCGTGTATCACCCCGCTCGCCATGGGGGGATTTACCTCCATGAGATCCCTTTCAACGAGGAATGATGAACCGGCCAAGGCCTCAAGGCCCTTTGACGACCATAGGGACGGCTTTATCATCTCCGAGGGCGGGGGTATCATCATCTTGGAGGAATTACAGCATGCGCTTGAAAGGGGCGCGAAGATCTATGCCGAGATCATTGGCCACGGAATGTCATCGGATGCCTACCATTTCACCGCCCCTGATCCCGAGGGAATAGGTGCCAGCCTCTGCATAGAGGCAGCCCTGAATGATGCGAATATACAGCCAACGGAGATCGATTGCATCAATGCTCATGGAACGAGCACCAAACTGAATGATATCTCCGAGACAAAGGCGATAAAATCCGTGTTCAGAGATCACGCGCACAAGGTTGCGATCAGCTCAACGAAGTCCATGACCGGGCATCTCTTGGGCGGTGCCGGGGCAACAGAGGCAATATACTCCATTCTGACCATAACAAACGGCATTATCCCTCCCACCATCAACTATGAATTTCCAGATCCTGAGTGCGATCTTGACTATGTCCCAAATAAGGCCAGAAAAGCAAAGGTAAGGACGGTCCTATCCAATTC
>QMLW01000006.1 GCA_003646935.1 Deltaproteobacteria bacterium | reverse complement strand
TTTCATGAACGAGTAACAAGTAACCAGTAACGATTATCCAATTTGTTATTTCCACTCTTTTTCAACGTATTGAATGAATTTATTGATTTTTCTGCCCACTTTGTAAATTTCTTCCTTTAAACTATCATAATCCTGATCATTAATGTATCCCGAGTCATGTAAGAAATTTAGATGGACTTCAGTTTCATCGTTGATAAATCTCTAAATCTCTATAGCTTTTCGCTTTCAATCCTGTCCCTCCTTCTTTATATTTTATCCAAACGAGAAACCAGCAACGAGTGACGAGCAACCAGCAACTAGATCATTTGATACGGATCGATATCGATGATTAGCCTCACGCCGCGTGCACCGAGGACTTGAGAAGAGATCCTATCAACCTCGTTTAGCAATTGATTGAGGTATGCGGGGCGCCGGGATTTGATAAGAATCTGTTGTCGATATTTGCCCTTCAGCTTTGCTATGGGTGCCTCCACAGGACCAAGGACTTGAACGTCCTTCTTGCCTTTTTGTTGCTTTTTTATGATTTGACCGATCCTCATTTTCATATGCCCTGCGATTTGTTCTGTCTTGCCTTTGCTGTTTCCGAGAAAACGGAGATTTGCAATGGAGGAAAAGGGAGGATAGTTGAGCTGTCTTCTGAGCCGTATCTCCCTGGAGAAGAATCCTCTATAGTCATAATCTTCGGCCGCACGAATCGCATAGTGGGATGGGTTGTATGTCTGGATGAAAACCCTTCCAGGAGAAGCCCCTCTCCCCGTCCTGCCAGCTACCTGGGAGAGCAGCTGAAAGGTTGTCTCACCTGCCCGAAAGTCCGGCCAATTAAGCGATAGGTCTGCCGAGATCACCCCCACGAGGGTCACATAGGGAAAGTGGTGTCCCTTGGTAACCATCTGTGTGCCAACGAGGATATCGGTTCCTCGGTGGAGGAAACGCTTCAGTACCTGATGCACCTCGCCCTTATGTCTCATGGTATCTCTGTCCATCCTCTCTACCCTCGCATCCGGGAACACCTCAGCTAAGGTATCCACCACCCGTTCCGTGCCGAATCCGTACGGTTTTAACTGCTCTTTACCACACGATGGACAGATCTTTGGAGGCTGTATCCCATAGCCACAGTAGTGGCAGAGCAAGGTATCGCTATCTTTGTGATAGGTGAGGCTGAGGTCGCAGTTCGGACACCTGACCGTGTTTCCGCAAAATCTGCACAAATACAGGGCGCTGAATCCCCTCCTGTTAAGAAATAGTATAGTCTGCTCTGCTTTCGCCAGGTTTTCGCCGATAGCCTCTTGCAGCGGGGGGCTCAAAATGCCGCCTCTGCTTTTTGTATCCTCAAATTCCGTCATATCTATTATGTTGATTGCAGGAGCCCCTTTCTTGCCGATCCTCTCAGGCATGTGAAGGAGCCCATATTTTCCGCTTACTGCATTATGATAGGATTGAATGGAGGGTGTTCCAGAGCCCAAGAGGACAAGGGCATTCAGGAGTTTTGACCTCATAACAGCGGCATCTCTCGCTTGGTAACGGAATTTCTCGTCCTGCTTATATGAGGGGTCATGCTCTTCATCGAGAATAATAAGCCCGAGCTTGGGTAATGGGGCGAAAAGTGCTGATCTTGCCCCAATGACGACATCTGCTTCCCCCCGTACAATACTGATCCATTGCTCATACCTTTGTCCCGGCGACAGCGCGCTGTGAAGAATGGCCACCCGTTTCTTGAGCCTGGCCTTAAACAGGGATGCCTGTTGAACCGTCAGTGCTATCTCGGGCACCATTATGATTGATTGCTTCCCGAGCTGGATCGCGACTCTGACGGCATGGTAGTAGACCTCTGTTTTGCCGCTGTCGGTAACACCGTGAAGAAGATAGGAGTGATACCGGCCTTCCCTGATCTTTCCCTCGATCACCTCCAGAATCTCCTTTTGAGTAGAATTAAGCTGCGGGGGCTTTGGTGAGATAAAGATCTCCTCGCCACTGACATCCCTTACCACCGGTTTGCGTGATTTCTTGAGAACTCCCTTCCTAACCCATTTATCGACGAGATAACGCCCATTGCGGAAATTCCTTATGAGCTCTCCCAGGGGGAGTTCTCTTTTGGCGTGAAGGAGCTCAAGAAATGCCGATTCGTTTTCAGCCCGCCTGCCATGGCGAGACACAATCGGGCTGGATCCTCCCTTCCGGTCGAAAAAAGATCCATCGATATGGACGCCACTCCTTACGGTAACGAACACCCGTTTCAACAGGCCAACGCTATCTTGCCAGCCTTTAGTGCTTATACCTTGACCGCCCCTGGCAGCCACATTGAGTCCGGTGGGAAGGGCGGCTTTAATCACCATGCCTATCGGATAGTGGTAGTAGCTGGATAGCCATTCGAAAAATTCGACCATGTCCGGTGGAAAAAGGGGATATGGATCGATGACCGATAGTATATCCTTTAGGCCTTTCCTTTCTTCAGCGGGTATGGTCCTGAGTATATAGCCTATTGATCTTTGCTTTGAGAAGGGAACGAGGACCCTTTTGCCCGCCTCTATCTCGCGGGCGAGCGTACCGCCCACGGTATAGGTAAATGTTCCGCTGACTGGAAGGCAGACGGCTACCTGGATATATTGTTTCTCTCCATCATGGCTCATCATCGCATCATGCTTTGCCCTTGATATTGTTTAGTATTTAGGATTGAGGATTTCAAGCTTTTAACTTGATAGTAAAGGAAATCCCATTTTTTTAAGCGGCGAAGCCGCGCTATATAAAATCGCGAATCGATTTTATAACTTGAATGATTACTTTCTCTTTTCAAATTGGGATCTAATGGTGGATACATCAAAGAGAGAGGCATCTATGGAAGGGTTTATGAAGATGTCCTTTATTCTATATTCCTCCTGAATATAATCTTCGATGTTCGCTCCTGTATATGAGTAGAGTATATAGCGGGGATACCATAATCCCTGCTTTATCTGGGCGAAATCAGAGGCAGAGAAAGCCACGTTACCATATTGGAGCAGGAGCGGTATGAAGAAATCCTTATCAACGAGAAGCCGTGAGCTTCCCTCTTCCTTATTCCCAATCAGATATGCAATTCTACCCCCAAACCTGGTAAGGGAGACCATATCAAGATTGATACCCAACTCCTCCAAGTCTTTCAATAGATGTCTTGAATCTTGGGCTACCATGAGAAAATGATAAGGGAAAGTCACGTTCTCCTTTTCGTGGACGATATCACCATCGATGATCTTGACTGTTCTCAATCCATTGCGAACGATAATCCGTTTGCCCGATTGCCCCGCCACCTCTGATCTATAAAGGTCGGGAGACATCACGGCGATTGACTCCCCGAATACCATTTCCATTTCCCTTTCCAGATCCACGATTTTCGTGAGTTGGGTTATTCGCAGTGTGTTCACTGAGGCAAATTTCCTGACCATAAACTCTATGATCTGACTCGGGGGGAGAATATAGGCACGCCCCATTGACGGCAGGACAAATAATGTAACTATAAGCAGCCCCCTCAGGAAGCTTGATCCTCTTGCCATAATCTCTCCATTTGGGTAATTACCGCATGAAACCGTTCTTTATCATGGGTGCTTAGCCTTAAGACAGGTGGTGATTTGATCTTTAAGGGATTTATGTATTTTCCCCTTTTAGTCACACTAAAGTCAAGGTGAGGCCCGGTTGAAAGCCCGGATGAGCCAACAAACCCTATGATATCCCCTTGTTTTACCTTTGAGCCCTTCTTGAGCCCCCTTGCAAACCTGCTCAGATGCCCATATGCAGTTTCATAGATATGATTGTGCCGTATTTTTATATACCGTCCGTATCCCCCCTTCCACCCGATGAACGTGATTCTGCCATCTCCAATGGATTCCACCGGCGTGCCTATGGGGGCGGCATAATCGATACCATAGTGGGGCCGATAGATTTTTAAAATCGGATGAAATCGCCTTTTAGAGAAATAGGAGCTGATTCTCCTGTAACGAAGGGGGGATTTCAGAAAGGCCTTCCTTAGGCTTTTACCGTTTTTATCATAATAGGATGATCTACCGCTGCTGTCAGTGAAATAGAATGAAGTGAAGGGCTTGTGTTGATTCACGAACCTTGCTGCAAGGACCTTTCCATGCCCTATACAATTGCCTTTTCTATAGTGCTGTTCAAATAGTACCTGAAAGGTATCTCCTGGTCTAATATCAACGAGAAAGTCTATATCCCACGCGAACACATCAGCAATATCCATGATTATATCCGGTGGCATACCTCCCTCGATGCCGGATTCATAAAAGGAATTTTGGATCTCCCCGCTGATCAAGGTCGGAAGCGATATATAAGAGATGGCCACAATGCTGGGGAGGAATTCAGGGCCATTTCTGGTAACAAGGAGTATCTTATCCGGGGAGAGTTCAAGTGAGAGTTTGTCTACTTTTTCTTCTTTCCCGTTGAGCCAAACGTCGATTCTTTGTCCCTCTTTGATCCTCGACAGATCGTAGAATGGCTTGATAGCTTCATTTATTCGGATGATATCCTGAGCAGAGATGTAGTATTGGCTTAATAGCTCATAAAAGCTTTTGCCTCCAGTTATGGTGAGACCTATCTTTTCATGATTGGAAACCCATCCCTTTTTTTCCTCGAAGTAATCACGGTAACTAGATACGGTCGAGCTCTTATTAATTTCTATTGCTACTACATCGTCATGAGATCGAAAGTGAAAGAATACAGTCGCAACAAGTAATCCTGCTCCAAAAAGGATGAGGATAATCCTATCCCATCGAAGTCTACGTCTCGATCTGTTTATTTTTCGGTTCAATATCTTTTATCGTCGCGCATTAGGTTTATATGGGACAATGTGATTTTTTAAATTTGAATTCCCCGCTTCTTGCGAGCAGGATGATCAAAACAGAAGTTAAAATCTTTTTTAAGGCAAACGTGCGGTGCTGAAGCCCTCAAGGGCTGAAGCAAAGATTTCGAAATACCCTGTAGCCTGTCGAGAGCTTCTTGGTCGAACGACTTGCGACAGGGATAGAGATTTTAGCCTTTCACCATAGGAGCGATAACGTCGCCCGCCCGCCTCGCCTGAAGGCGAAGCCGATGGCGGGCAGGCGTTAGATAAAATCGTGTAACGATTTTATTATTTTAATAAAAATAATTGACATATTAATTTCTTTATATTACTAAATATATAAATTATAATTTAAATATATTTAATTGTAAATAATTTTATTGTAAGAGGTAAAAATTTATGGCTGATTACCTATTCTGTACGAGAAAGAAGAACACCCCCAGAATCGATGTTCGAATATGCGAGAAGAAGTGCCCCTATAAAGAGGAGTGCCAGGAGTATCTCGCATATCAACGGAGCGCAGACAATCAATCTTCCATCTTGAATTCGAGATTGATCATGTCGCCTCTCCTTAATCCCATGGCATCGAAACATTGAAGAAGGTCCCAATCAAGCCGATTTATGAGTGGATAGAGGGTATTCGCCCTTACCTGCTCCATATAGTCGAGCATCTCTTGCATTAAAAGGAAGGCGGTACCTTTTTTCTGATAGGCTGGATCGATCTCTATCGTGTCTATCCTTCCGATATTCTCTTTTCTTTTTTTATTGACAAAGACTTACAACTTTGTTTAATTTAGTGATAATTTTTCACCGACAAGGCACATGTTGCCAAGGAGAGCGTTGATTACGATGAAGAAGATACCTATTTTACCGTTAGGGGTTTTTCTGTTAGTGTGGGCCCTTTCCTTTGTGCCTGCTCTTGCACAGGAACCCAAGGATATTCTATCCATTGAGGCCTATGACATGCTCAATACCGTTCCAAATACGTACCTAATTGATGTGAGAACAAGGGCAGAGTATCAGTTCATTGGTCACCCCCCCATGGCCTATCTGTTTCCCTACTATTTTTGGAATGGCAACCTCGCAAAGAAAGGTGAAAACTGGGAATATCAATTCTCTAAAAAGAATAAATCCTTTGTGGATGATATAAGCAAGAAATACCAAAAGACCAATAACCTCCTTATAATATGCAGGGATGGCACTCGAAGCATCCTTGCAGCCAGGGATCTCATAAAGAGTGGATTTAAGAACATCTACAACGTGAAGGATGGATTTGAAGGCCCCTATTTCCCCTATTTTGAAGATGAGAACAGACTTAAGTTCTATAGACAATTGGCCAAGAGAAACAAGATCCCCGGCTACAATCACCGCCGTTTTTATGGATGGCAATGGTGGAACCTTCCCTGGACCTACGAGATAAACACAAAATTTGTTTACCCTCCTGATTTAAGTCAAAAAGAAGAGGAGAAGAAGTAACGCTAAACGAGGGACCGAAGAAAGGCCAGTGCGAGAATCGTCTTGCTATCGAGTATCTTATGGTCCTTTATCATGCCTACTACCTCTTCGAGGGCCAGTATCCTCACCGATGATATTTCATCTCCATCTATCTTTGTCTCTAGCTTTTTTAAATGCCTGCCCACATAGAGGTGGATTAGCTCATTGGAATACCCAATAGCTGGCGCATAGGTGTAGAGCCACGTGATATGCTTGGCCTCATAGCCGGTTTCTTCCATGAGTTCCCTCATGATACACTGTTCAGGGCTCTCGGAGTTATCAACCTTTCCGGCGGGAATCTCGAGCGTCTCTCTGCCCAAGGCATACCTGTACTGGTTCACCATGATTATCTCGTTATCAGAAACGAAGGGAACGATTGCAGAGGCTTGTGGATGGTCAACATAAATCCTCTTTCGTACTCCTCCATTCCTGAGGGTCACCTCATCGAGGTATACGGTGAAGTTCTTGGTACCTAAACTCGCAAGGCTCTGTATTTTTCGCTCCATCTTATCGTTCCTCGTTCATCGTTGCTGGTTACTGGCTGTTAGCATAGGCTAACGAGTAACCAGCAACCAGTAAGGAATTAACATCAAAGCCCATCTTCTTGAACGATTCGTTCCACATTGGGATCGTGGTGATTAACCATCCTATCGACATCCCTTGTCATGGAATTTAAGGTTCTCTCCATGTCTTTCACGTAGGCGTTGAACTCCTTACCTTTAGCAGTCTTGGGAATGAGGTATGGTTCTGATGCGGAGATCACGATCTTTGAGAATGGCTTGGGGATTATCGTTCTATCCCAGGCCCTCTTAAACATCCATACGCGAGTTGCCGACCAGATGAGAGGCATCAGATGAACACCCGATTTCTGGGCAATTCTGACAAGCCCCGGCTTGGCCCTCAAAGCTGGTCCTTGTGGACCATCTGCAACAGTGGCCGCAATCCTCCCGTTGGTATTTAGAAAATCGACCATCTTCTCAGAGCCCTGCTTCCCTCCTCTGCTTGATGAGCCCCTGGCTATAACAAAACCTAATTTTTTAGAAAAATCAGCTAGCAAATCCCCATCCTTACTTGGAGATAGGAGAGCCATAGGGTGAAGGTAACCATATTTAATCATTAAATAGATGGTGCATCTATGCCAGGTAGAGATAACGACCTTTTTATTCCCCAGGAGATACTCGTCTATGTACTCCTTGTTTATGTACTCCACCTTACAGGTGTAAAGTATAACCCTCAGTACAAATATCGCCATGTAGGAGAGAAGACCCCTCAGATGCCTGTCCGAGATTTTGATTCTCATATTTGATAGAGGTTCAAAGGTTCAAAGTTCAGAGGTTCAAAGGTTGATGATTTCGTAAAAAGTACTCTAAGCGTCATGCCGGACTTGATCCGGCATCCAGAACTTATTGGGGACTGATAATTGATCAATCTCTTTCGCCCGAACACTGAACGCTGAAAACTGAACACTTTTTTACTGTTCACTGACCACTTTTTCCCTTCACCCTCTCTCCCCTTCCCCCTTTCACCCTTTCTGTCCTTCTATGTCTCACGTATCACTTTGGCCCCCACAAGGGATTCTATCTCCTCGAGCAGGCTCTCGTTGGGCACGATGCTATACCGGTTATGGGTGGTTACCATTGCCTTTTCGTTGCCATCAAGGTCAACCCGAAACTTAAGCTGACATTCACCCGGATACTTAAAGATAAGATCCCTTAATTGCATAAGGCTCTCACGGGAGATTCCTTGCCGGTTGATGGGTATCACGATCGAGCTTACTGATCTTTGCTTCACCGTTTCCAAGGCAACGATATCTTGGGCCCTAAGCTTAACTATATTTTCGCCGGCTTCCACCTCTCCCGTTATAAGAAGCGGCTTGTCATCCTGCAACACCGAGGTGCATTGAGCAAACACGTCCGGAAATACGATAACCTCGGCAAAGCCGCTTTTATCCTCCACATTAATGAGGGCCATTTTCTCTCCTCTCCTCGTTCTCTTTACTCGCATACTATTAATGAGGCCAGCGAGCTTAACGACTGATTTGTCTTGAATGTTCGAGAGTTCCTGTGTGGTACAAGTTGCTAATTGACCTATAATCTCTGCGAATCTGTCCAAAGGATGCCCGGTGATGTAAAATCCGAGGGATTCTTTTTCTCTCCGCAGCTTTTCATCGTCTTCCCATTCGTCCAATCCCTCTGACTCAATGATACCGCCTTCTGGCTCTCCTGATGGAAAAAGGTCGAACATATTGAGCTGGTTTGGATCTTCGCTTATTCCCCCTGCGGCAAGGATGTCGTTCAGAGAGGCGAAGAGCCGAGATCGATATTCATTGGTAAAGTCAAAGGCGCCGCACTGAATAAGACCTTCCAAAACCCTCTTATTTACCTTTGATTTATCCACCCTTCTGCAGAATTCTGTGAGCGAGGTAAAGGGTCCCTCTCTTTCTCTCTCTTGGACAATTGCTTCTACAGCCTTAATGCCGACGTTTTTTACCGCTGCCAGGCCGAAGCGGATGCTATCTCCGACAACAGCAAAATCGACCTGGCTCTCGTTAATATCGGGCGGAAGAATGGGAATGCCAATATCCCAGCACTCCGCAATATTCTTAATGGTCTTGTCCTGACTCCCCATATCCTCCGTCAATAAGGCGGCCATGAACTGCACGGGATAGCGGGCCTTGAGAAAGGCGGTTTGATAGGCTATCATAGCGTACGCTACTGAATGGGATTTATTAAAACCATACCCCCCGAATTTCTCTATCAGTTCATAAACGTTTCTCGCCTTTGCGGGATCTATTTGATTTATGTTCGTGCCCTCTAAAAATCGTTCCCTCAGTCGCTCCATCTCTTCAGGCTGTTTTTTGCTGATAGCCTTCCGCAATATGTCTGCCTCTGCGAGGCTATAGTTGGCAAGGAGCTGGGCGATGCGCATAACCTGCTCCTGGTATACTATGACCCCATATGTCTCCGTTAATATTTCCTCCAGTTGCGGAATGGGGAATTTGATCGTAATTTCACCGTGTTTCCTCTTTATAAAATCATCCACCATGTTGCTGCCGAGAGGGCCTGGACGATAAAGGGCAACTGATGCAACGACATCCTCAAAAACGCCCGGCTTTAGATTCCTCAAGAGTTCCTTCATGCCGGAGCTTTCCAGCTGAAATACACCAGTGGTTTTTCCCTCACTGATAAGCTTGAAGGTTTGCTCATCGTCCATTCGTATCTCATCTAGGTTCACAACCTCGCCAGTGGTCTCTTTGATGAGGTCCACTGTGTGCTGTATAACGGTCAAGGTCTTTAGCCCCAGGAAATCGAACTTGATAAGCCCGAGTTGCGCTACCTGATCCATTGTGTACTGGGTCATGACTTCACCATTGGGGCCCTTAAACAATGGCAGATACTCAACCAAAGGCCTATCAGAGATGACAATACCCGAGGCATGGGTAGAGGCATGCCTGGATAGGCCTTCAAGGGACCTGCTTATCCTTAAAAGCCTTCTCTCGTCATCGGTTCCTTCCTCCAGGGCCTTGAGCTGGGGCTCGGCCTCAATGGCCTCGTCCAGGGTAACATTAATTCCCTCTGGAATGAGTTTCGCGATTCTATCTGCCTCTGCATAGGACATGTTGAGGGAGCGTCCCACATCTCTTATGGCGGCCCGGGCCTTCATGGTGCCGAACGTTATTATCTGGGAAACATTCTCCCTTCCGTATTTTTCGCTTACATACTCGATAACCTTGTCCCTGTTCTTGATGCAGAAGTCTATGTCGATGTCGGGCATGCTGATCCTGCCTGGGTTGAGGAACCGCTCAAAGAGGAGCCCATACCTGATTGGATCGATATCGGTAATTCTGAGCGCATAGGCTGTCAGAGAGCCGGCAGCTGATCCCCTACCTGGACCGACGGGAATGCCTGATTTCCTCGCATAATCGATGAAATCGGCGACGATCAGGAAATAGCCAGCAAATCCCATCTTCTTGATGGTTTCCAATTCATAGGCCAACCGTTCTTCGTATTCCCTTTTCATCTCGCCGGCCATATGCCCCTCCAGGGACTCCTTTCGAGCCAATCTCTCCTTAAGGCCTTCCCTGGCCTCCTGCTCCAATTTTTCTTCTAGGCTCACATTGCCTGAGACCTTGAACACAGGGTATTTATACTGACCAAACTGCATTTCATAGTGACATCTCTCAGCGATTCGCACGGTATTATCCAGGGCTTCCGGGAACTCCTCCAGATCGCTGGCCATTTCCGCTGGGGATTTGAAATAGAACTCTTCGCTGGAGAATTTCAACCTGTTGGGATCTTCCACGTTCTTGCCAGTCTGGATACATAAGAGGATATCATGGGCCTCTGCATCCTCTTTGTTTAGATAGTGACAGTCGTTGGTAGCAACTATGGGGAGTGAAAGCTCGTGGGCAATTTCTCTTAGGGCCTTGTTTACCACCAACTGATCGGGAAGCTTGTTGGCCATTACCTCTAGGTAGAACCGCTCATTATCGAATATAGATGCAAACTCTCGGGCGTACCTCTTGGCCTCTTCTTGCCTTCCAAGTCTCAGATAATAGGGCACATGGCCCTTGAGGCAGGATGAAAGGGCTATCAAGCCGCCATTGTATTGCCTCAGAAGCTCCATATCGATCCTGGGGTGGTAGTAGAAGCCCTCAAGGTTAGCTAATGTCACAAGCCTGCTCAGATTCCTGTAGCCCCTCTCATCCATGACAAGAAGGACGAGGTGATATGCGTTTGGCTGACCATCCGTTGCAGGTGACTTATCCGTTCTACTGCCGGGTGCGATATATACCTCGCACCCTATGATAGGCTTGATACCCTCCTTTATGGCCTGCAAGTAAAACTCCACTGCGCCGAACATATTTCCATGGTCGGTGATAGCCACGGATTCCATGCCAAGGTTAGAGGCCTTTTTTAACATCCTATCCATCCTGATCGCACCATCGAGCAGGCTGAATTCCGTGTGCACATGGAGATGAACGAATGGAGGGCCGGTTTCCTTTACGGGTCTGCTAGTATACTTTGTGGACATATGTGTTTGACGAATGTTGTTAAATTGGATAGATTACGAAGTACCCAGAAACAGTGACCGTCAGTGCGAGATCGATACAGATGAGGAGGACGAAACGTGCCGACCGCCATCGCGATCTCTCATATTGTTATAAGGGAAAGAAAAGAGAGCTTCAAGCTTTTTTAGGTAAAATAATTCTACAATATTTTCCGCGAATCGTTCACCGCAACAGGGACCTCTCGGGACTGCTTTTCTGAGAGGCTCCTGATGCTTCACATGGCTCGCATAAAGAATATACCGAGCGTGCTGATGAACGTTGATGGTGCACGTAAATCGTGACCATGATAAGCGCGTAGGTTCATTATCCGTTACCTGTGGTGAATATCCTCATGGTAGTAACGCTAAACGACAAGGTGGAAGGGACTGCTGTTCTCCTTATAGCCTATGATTATGTGGTCAGGGGCATATTGGCCAGGATGCTGACCGCAAAAGGCTATAGGGTCGTGAACCGTTCGGTTGGCTGGAATGGGATAGGTACCTTTAAAAAGGGAAAGGGTAAATTCGCTGTTGTGGTGATTGATCTGGAACTTCCCGATATGAGCGGTCTAATTGTGGCAAAGAAAATCAAGGAGATCAATCACATTACACCTACCATACTACTGAGGCGATGGGAGCAAGGGCCTAACGTAGAGGAGTTGCGTAATGCCGGCGTGGATCTCATTATGAGTAAACCCCTCATCATGGATAAAACCTATGAGATGATAGAGAATGCCGTTGCCTCTGTTCATGAGTGACCTTGAGAGAAGCGGAACCATAGTGCCTATTTCCAAAAGATGATTACATTTATGGCGGAATTGCAATAGTGCCTTTGCAGGGCCAGGCCTGCCCAGATATGTGGTGCGCGGTTAAGGAGAAGTAAACAGGACAAAGCAATGGATCTTACGACAGCCCCATTGGCCACCAGAATGAGACCGGAGAGCTTTGAGGAAGTCGTGGGACAGGATCACATTCTCGGTCCAGCGAGCGCCCTGAGGAGGTCACTCGAGACAGGCAGTTTGTTTTCGGTGCTATTCTGGGGTCCTCCGGGTTCTGGTAAAACCACCATTGCTAGGCTGATTGCCCAGTACAGCGAGTGCCATTTTGAATCGTTCTCGGCGGTCCTGTCAGGGGTCAAGGAATTACGAGATATCATTGATGCGGCAAAGAGATACCACAGATACGATCAAAAACCGACGATCCTCTTTGTCGATGAGATCCACCGTTTCAACAAGGCCCAGCAGGATGCGTTTCTTCCCCATGTGGAGAGCGGCCTGATAATCCTCATAGGGGCCACCACGCAGAATCCATCATTCGAGATTATCCCACCACTGCTTTCGAGAACGAGGGTTATGACGCTTAATCCATTAGAGTTCAATGATATGGCGATAATTCTAAACAGGGCTGTTCAGGACAGCAGGAGAGGTCTCGCAGCCCTGGGTGTCGAACTCGAGGAAGATGCCTTCCGCTACATCATAGAGATTTCCTATGGAGATGCTCGCACTGCCCTTAATAATCTCGAATCGGCTGCTTATTACGTCCAGCCGGATGGGAATGGTAAAAGGGTTGTAACCGTGGATGCGATTTCAAAGGCCCTCAACAGGAAACCGCTCTTATACGACAAGGACGGTGAGGAACACTACAACCTTATATCGGCACTTCACAAAAGCATGCGGGGCAGTGACCCGCATGCATCCCTTTATTGGCTCTACCGGATGCTGGAAGCAGGAGAGGATCCTCTTTTCATAGGCAGGAGACTCATTCGATTTGCCTCCGAGGACATTGGCTTAGCCGACCCTCATGCGCTTGAAGTTGCGCTTACTTCATATCAGTCATGGGAAAAGGTAGGTCCGCCGGAGGCAAGGCTGTCTCTCGCCCAAGCAGTGGTGTATCTTGCTACTGCACCAAAGAGCAACTCCCTCTATGTAGCGGAGAAATCCGTGTTACAGGAGATCGAGGAGACTGGCCCTCAGCCGGTACCTCTGCATCTCAGAAATGCCCCCACGAGGCTGATGAGAGAATTGGGTTATTCAAAGGGCTATAAGTACAGCCACAATTACCCTCAAGGCCGAGCGAAACAGGAATACCTCCCCTCGAAGATGAGGAGCAAGACCTTCTATCATCCCAATGATAGGGGGTTTGAGAAGGAGATAAGGAAGAGGATGACTGAAAGAAAGCAGGTTGAAGATTCATGATGAAAAGGCGCGGGGCACAGGGCAAAACATGAGAACCCTGAGCCTTGTGCCCTGCGCCCTATGGCGCCTGTCTTGTCTAATCCATACAGTCAAACCATCAGCATGTAAGGGGCTAACGGCGAACGCCAAACTTAGGTGGATTCGAGGCAACTATGCGTGAGCCAGCCTATATTCAATTATATAAAGAAGGACAGCTGGAGCAAAGGGTACAGAAGGCCATTAAGCTGTTGGGTGAGTGCCGTCTTTGCCCAAGGCAGTGCGAGGTAGATCGGTTACACGATAAGAGAGGGGTTTGCCGAACTGGTAGGAGGGCAAGGGTTGCAAGCTTTCATGCGCATCACGGCGAGGAGCCGCCATTGGTTGGTAGATTTGGCTCGGGTACCATTTTTTTTAGCTGCTGTAATCTGCTCTGCTGTTTTTGTCAGAACTATGAGATAAGCCATGAGTGTGAAGGGGAGGAAATCGAGGCAAAGAACCTCGCTGCAATAATGCTGGAGCTGCAGCAAAGGGGTTGCCATAACGTAAACCTGGTAACCCCTACCCACGTGGTGCCTCAGATATTAGAGGCTTTACTGCTTGCCGTTGAGGATGGCCTATCCATTCCAATAGTTTACAATAGCAGTGGTTATGACAGGGTGCAGACCCTTGAGCTCTTGAGGGGGATCGTTGATATCTACATGCCTGATTTTAAGTTTTGGGATAAACGATGGGCAGTGAGGTATTGCAATGCGCTGGATTATAGAGAAATAGCCGTTAGTGCCCTTAAGGAAATGCATTCTCAAGTTGGGGATCTCGTGTTGGACAACCATGGAATAGCAGAGCGAGGGTTGCTGGTAAGGCATCTTGTAATGCCCCACGGGGTTTCTGGAACAAGGAAGGTCATGGAGTTTCTGGCCAAAGAGATATCGCCATATACCTATGTGAATGTGATGGATCAGTATAGGCCATGCGGTACGGCGTATCAGGATGAATATATTAATCGCAGGATCACGGGAAAGGAGTATTCAGAGGCACTTGCATGGGCTCAAAACGCGCGCCTGAAGCGTTTGGACCAAAGGCAGGGCTTTCGATTGCTGTTTCGTATCTAGAGCATATAAGGAGCTAATGGCCACCCCTTTCCCTTGACCATATCTCATGTGTTTTTATATGGTAGTTTTACAGGAGAGCCATTATCAATGAAAAGAAAGGTTGCTTATGATTTCTTGATTCCTCTGTTCATATTGGGTTGCCTCACCATGGTTTTTTGGCTCACAGATGTGGATATCGCGCTTCAGGAGGCCTTTTATTCACCGGATAAAGGCTGGTATATGAGGGACTCAAATCCATGGAAGTTCCTGTATGACTATGGGAATATACCGGGGCTTTTTTTGGCAGCCGCTTCCTTAATCGTGCTGGCCCTCTCCTTTGCATACCGCAAGGCATTGAGGTATAGAAAAATCGCCCTATTCTTGGCCGTTCTCTTGGCCCTCGGCCCGGGACTTATTACCTATTCCATTTTTAAAGATCACTGGGGAAGGCCTCGACCAGGACAGCTCGAGATCTTTGGCGGCGAGGATACGTTTTTGCCCGTATGGGTAAAGGGCAATCCGGGCCAGGGGAAATCGTTTCCCAGCGGCCATGCTTCAATCGGTTTCTATCTATTCGCCCCTTTCTTCTTTCTGCGAAGGAGCGCGAAACGGTGGGCTGTGTTTTTTCTGGCCCTGGGAATAGGCTACGGCATGGTTATGGGTATTGGC
>QMLW01000005.1 GCA_003646935.1 Deltaproteobacteria bacterium | reverse complement strand
GCCTTAGCCCGATCTTCTTTGTCCGGCAACGAGACGAGATGATCGAACTGAGCTTTGGGCTGAAGAAAAATGGCGCTCTTCTGAGAAAAATCTTCCTTGGTGAGCGCCCGCGTCTTGCCGCCGCGCTTTGGCAGGTTTGCTTCGATGTCATCTTTGACAGCAAGGAAACGGCTGTAGGCGTGCCGCAGAAAGATCAGGCCCATCACGGGTAGGAAGTACTCGTTGCTGGCGTAGTTGGAGTTCGCCCGCAATGTGTCCGCTGCGTTCCATAGCCGCTTTTCAATCGCTTCAATGTGTTCAAGGTGGGTCATGAGTTATCCCTCGATCCTTTCAGGTAAATGAAGCTTTTTGGCTGCCATCATCTTCTTGCAAAAGGCGTCAAACTGCGCCCGGGCAAGCTTGAACGGCGTGGTCTTGCCGTTTTCCCAACGGTTGATGGTGGCAAAGCTCACCCCAAGCTCGTGGGCCAGCTCTTCCTGGCTGATCCCCAGTTGTCTGCGAACTTCCCTCACCAGTTCCGGGAATGTTTCTGGACTGTTGGCCATTTCAATATCCTTTTGCCGTGTTTTTGCGCGGCCGTTTCCGCTTTATCGGCAAGAAAGTGTTTGCCCATGGCAAGCCGACCACATACAATCCGCTTACGCTGAAATACGAAAATACAATATAACAGGTGCCATGTCACGTGCAAGATAAAAGACGGAGAGATTTCCAACAGTTCACCGGCACTTCCGGTGAGTAGCTCTCAGCAAGCGCCAAACCGGAGAAAACGTAACGAGCACACAAATTGTCTCCGACACTTTCTCTCTTTCTCCGGCTTGTCACGCCAAAGTCCACAGGACGACGGCGGATAGGTATGGGACAGAAAACCCGCCTGCGCAGAGGCTTCGGCGAGGTAAGCAGATAATGTGGAACCTGAAAAATAGGATAAAAAGGAGTGAAAGGGTGAGAAAAACTGCCGGGATTTTCTGAAAACCGGGTGATGGCGAGTCCTGAAAATCAGAGCCGCTTTTTTGCAAAGGCTCGGCCGGATGGGCTCTTTAAATAGGCCTCAAAATCCAATGCCTTTTTCTGATCAGTGAAAGCAATGGCTGTTTTTATGCGCCAAGGTTTGAATTTTTGGGTATGTTGCACTTGACCGGAATTGTGCGATTTCAGACGTGAATCAAGGTTTTCCGTGAAACCCGTGTAATAATGTTTCGGATCAGACTCGGATTCCAAAATGTAGACATAATAAAAACTCATCCGACTTCGCCTTCAGCTACGTCGCGATAGGTTCAGTATTACTTTCACCTATGCAGATACGGTTTTGGCTTTGTCTTGATTGCAAGGTAAGTGGCATGCCGAGCAGAAGTTATTACGAAGACTGGCGTGCCGAGTCGAAGCTTCGAAACACGCTGAAAAATTAATACAGCCCGACTTCGCCTTCAGCTACGTCGCGGCACCGCGCCATAGCCCCTTTGGGGCGTCGGCGGGTGGTGGAGGCGGGGGGAGTCGAACCCCCGTCCGAAAATATTCCGCTTAGGCCTCTACATACGTAGCCCGATTTTTCATGTTCGCCCTTACTACACCTATCGGGCAAGGTGGCGTAAGGGCTATCCTGGTTACAGGTTCGCCTCATTGAGATCCAGGCCTCTCAGATCGGCTATCCTGCTCGTCGACGCCCAGACCCGCCCTCGCAGGAAAGAACGGCTGGACGTTAGCCGCTTAAGCGGCTAAGGCATACGCATAATCGTCTGCGTTTATTTTATTTCTGCCTGTTTTACGAGCACGCAGAACCTCGGTATGCAGCCCAAGCTTCTTTATCCCCGTCGAAGCCGTTTCGCCCCCAATTTTCAAGGAACATACATGTATTTTTATATTATAGTAACACAAAAAAAGATTATTTCAAGGACGTTTCCCCTTTTTCACCTGGTCAAGCTCCCTCTTAATCTCTTTTTCCTTGAGCACGTGCCTCTTATCATATTTCCTCTTCCCCTTAGCAAGGGCCAACTCGATCTTGAATATACCTCCTAACAGGTAGACCGAAAGGGGGATGAGTGAGTATCCCCGTTCCTCTGTCTTGCCTGTAAGCCGCTTGATCTCCTTCTTGTGCATGAGGAGCTTTCTCGTCCTGGTGGGCTCCATATCCACGTGATGTGCGAAGGGGTATGGGGAGATGTGCATATTGTGCAGAAAGAGCTCCTCGCTCTTTACTCGGGCGTAAGAATCCTTGAGGCTTGCCCGCCCCTCCCTCAAGGATTTCACCTCCGGGCCAAGCAGGACAATGCCCGCCTCGTAAATCTCATCGATAAAGTAATCGTGCCTGGCCTTTCTATTCTGGCAGACAATCCTCTTCTCCATCGAAAACTCGCTCAGGTAGTGCCAGGGGTCCGGTAACGAAAGACGTCCTCCTCGAAGATGTCGGGCAGGAGTGCGTTTGCCTTTTTCAGGACAAAATCCTCGACCTTCCTGCTGGTAGGAAGCCGCAGGATATCCTTAAAGCCTTGCCGCACCTTACGCAACGGCAGCATTCTAATCATCTTTTTTATAAGCGGGATAGAACCGATGTTCATGCTGAACTCCTCCAACCCCAGGGAAAGAAGTATTAGAATCGCAAGGGGGTCACCTGCCAGCTCCCCACAGAGCGATACATCGATGCCCTCCCTTTCACCTGCCTCGACTGCCTGATGGACCATCTTCAAGACAGCAGGATGAAAGGGCTCATAGAGCCCGGCAACGTGCTCATTATCCCTGTCTATGGCGAGCGCATATTGAATAAGATCATTGGTTCCGATTGAGAAAAAATCCGCATGCTTTGCGAGAATATCGGCAATTGATACCGCAGAGGGAATCTCAATCAAAATGCCGACAGGTATTTCCTTGTGGTATTCTATCCCCTCTCTGTCCAATGAGCGCATAACGCCCCGTAAGATCTTCTTTGCCTCTAGGAACTGCTCAAGACCCGATATCATGGGGAACATAAGCCTGATGTTGCCGTGTATGCTCGCCCGCAAGATGGCCCGCAGTTGGGTCTTGAACACTTTCCGCTCCTTCAGACAAAAACGGATAGACCGGAGCCCCAGTGCGGGATTATCCTCCCTTGTTGCCTCCCTATCAGTGATCATCTTATCGCTTGCAATGTCCAGGGTCCGTATGGTGACCGGATGAGGTGCGACCATCCGCGCAATCTGGCTATAGTCCTCAAAGAGGCTCTGCTCATCGGGGAAATCATTTCGAATGAGGTAAAGGTACTCCGTCCTATAGAGCCCGATGCCCTCTGCGCCGCTCTCAAGGGCTGCCTTGGCCTCCGCTAATAATTCTATATTGGCCTTGACCGTGATTTTGTGTCCGTCCAAGGTCTCAGCCGGGAGATGCCGAACCCGATCGATCGCGGATTTGTAGTTCGCGTACCGCTCTATTTCCTCCTCATAGGAGAGGATGGTATCGGGATCGGGGTTAACGATGACCTCGCCGGTGTTTCCATCGACGATCAGGATATCTCCCTCCAAAATCACATCGCTTGCCCTCTCCAATCCGACTATCACCGGAATCTCAAGGCCCTCAGACATAATGGCCATGTGGGAGGTTCGCCCTCCCACATCGGTGAGAATCCCCTGTACATAATCAACGTTGATCTCCACCACGTCACAGGGCGAGAGGATATGGGCCACCACGATAACCTCCTCATTAAGATCCGCCAGGCTATCCGCCTCAACTCCTGCTAAGTTACGTAAAACCCTCTCGCTGACGCTGTCCACGTCATCCATTCTTTTGCCGATGTAATCGTCCTCCACCTCCTTGAACAATTGATGGATGTTTCTCACCGATTTCTCAAGCGCCCATCCCGCATTAATCTTCTCCTTCCGGATCATCTGCATGGTCGAGTCGAAGAGCATGCTATCGCTTAGTATCATCGAGTGAGTATCAAGGACAAAGGCGTATCCCTCAACCGGCTCTGGGATCGTGGATTTAAACGTCTGGATTTGTTCCTTTGCCATATCGACCGCCCGCTTGAAACGGCTGATCTCGTTGTCTACCTCCTGATCATCGAGCAACCTCCTGTGGAATACCTGGGTCTTGGATCGATCCAGATGGTGCGCCTTGCCGATCACAATGCCGGGGGAGACCGAAAATCCCTTTAACAGCTTCTTTTTGGGACGATAGTGTCCTCTTGCCGTCTCCCCGAATTTATCCTTGAAGAGCTTCTCCAGTTCATCCATAAATCCTTTGGTATCCTTGCCGACCGCCCTGGCCTCTATTTCGCCCCCTTTCGGGCAGGCGAGGGAAAGGATCGACAGGATGCTGGACCCATCTACCTCTCTGCCGTCTTTCTTTAGAAACAGCTTGGTCCCGTGCCTGTTCGCCAGCTCAACTATCTGACCAGCAGCCCGAGCATGCACGCCAAGTTCATTGCTAACCTTTAGGGATCGTACCTCTTCCATGGTCCTCAAGTGTAATTTTCCAATCGACAATTGTCAATAACAGATATCTCATTCCCTGGCTTCTCAAAGCCCTTGACAATAACCGTATACTCGCCTCTGATGGTCTCATCATCGAGCGAAGACAATACCTCACGGGCCGGCCCCCGCACCACCTGCTCGAAAACCTTGGTCAACTCCTTTGCCAGCACGATATCCCTATTGCCCAAGACCTCGGAGATATCGGTGATCATCTTCGCCAACCGATGGGGTGCCTCGAAGAAGATCATGGTCCGCTGCTCATCTTTGAGCGCCTCTAGCTCTCTTCGCCGTTTCCCCTTCTTGCGCGAGAGAAAACCGACAAAGACAAACCTATCAGTGGGCAAACCGGAAATAGAAAGCGCGGTGAGAGATGCCGATACTCCTGGCACGGGCACGAGCGGTATACCTGCATCAATGGCATCCCGCACCAACCGTGCACCGGGATCGGACAACCCGGGTGTGCCCGCATCACTCACCAGTGCTATTTTAAGCCCGGATCTCGCCTTCTCAAGGAGGACCCGGCCCTTCGAGCGCTGGTTATGGCTATTGTAGCTGGTCAACGGCGTGGTGATGTGATAATGAGCACACAGCTTCTTGGTATGGACCACGCTCTCGGCCGCAATCAAATCCGCTTCCCGCAATACCCTGATGGCCCTCAGGGTGATATCCTCAAGGTTCCCTATGGGGGTTGAAACCACGTAGATCGTGCCCCGGTAGGCTCCTTTATTGTCCAAACGGGATCCCATCACTCGGTGTCCACACGTACCGGCGCCAAATGTAGTTGAAATGGATGGAGGGGATCATGGTGCTGTTCGCTCGCTTTGGCCATCCGTGCCCCGGCAAATCCCATCTCATCAGTAGGCCAGTTCAAAGGCATCCCGTATAATCTCGATCTCCTCCTTGTCCTCACCCAGGCCAACAGCAACGACGTCGAATCTCGCCTTCGTACCCCATAGATTCTTGGATTTCAGGTATGCCAGTGCAATCCTCGAGAGCTGGCCCTGCTTCCTCTTATGAACCGCTTCCTTTGCCTCGCCCAAAGGCCTGTTTTTCCGAGTCTTAATCTCGACGAATACCAGCGCATCGCCATCCCGCGCGACTAAATCGATTTCACCGAGCGGGCACCGATAGTTCATCTCGAGAATCTCGTACCCCAGTTTTTGCAGTCTTCTGCTCGCGAGCTCCTCACCAAGCCTGCCAAGGGCGATCCTCTCCTCCGTCATGAAACAACACCTCGAAATGTGAGCCGGTGAATGGAACAGGGTCCATACCTCATAATCGCCTCCAGGTGTCCTCGTGTCCCATAGCCCTTGTTCGAAGAAAACCCGTATCGGGGATATAACTCATGGTAGCAGCACATCATTCTATCTCGGTACACCTTGGCCAAAACCGAGGCCGCTGATATCGATAAGCATTGCTGATCCCCCTTCACAATACACCTCTGCTGAATAGGGAGGTCAACGGGGTGCGTGCCATCGATGAGCAAAAAATCCGGCTGTGTATCGAGGTGCAAAACGGCTTGTTTCATGGCCTTCCTGGTAGCCTGGAGTATATTGATCTGATCGATTTCGCGGGGGCTTACCACGGCCAGGGCGATGCTTATTGCGCGTTCTTCGATAAGGGAAAATGCCTCCTCGCGTGCGCAGGGCGTCATCCTCTTTGAGTCCTTTACTCCTTCCAACTGCACGTTCTTGGGCAGGATCACCGCAGCAGCAATCACCGGGCCAGCCAATGGACCTCGACCTGCCTCGTCTATGCCGGCTATGTGGGAGTAACCAGCACCCCAGGCATCAAATTCGTACAGAAGATGAGACATGAGGGAAATCAAGCCCTCTTTTCCTTGAGCCTCGCGGCCTTACCCCTCAAGTTACGCAGGTAGTAGAGCCTGGATCTTCTCACACGTGCTTTCGATATTACCTCTACCTTATCAATCGTAGGGGAGTGAACGGGAAACACCTTTTCCACGCCTACACCATAGGAAACCTTTCGTACTGTGAAGGTGGCGCCCGTGTTGCCCTTTCTCTTCCTGATGACCACACCTTCAAATACCTGGATTCGCTCCTTATCGCCTTCCTGTATTCGGCTGTGTATCCTCACCTTATCGCCTGCTCGAAAGGCAGGGAGATCCACCCTCATCTGTTCTTTTTCCAGCATCTCTATCCTCGGGTCCATCGCACCAAGCTCCTTTCCTCCTATCTCTCAATCCTTGTGGATTCAATTCTGCGAAAATAATCGATCCAGGGTTATCGCAGCAGCTGTCCTTACCGATAGGTGATTATACCCTGAAACACCCAGAATGGGCTCCAAGAGATAATCCGCATCCCTGATAAGCTCCCTGGCCATGCCCCACGCTGTGCCAAAAAGGATTAGTACTGTCCTGTGAGACATTGCTATTCCCCGTACAAATGAGTAGGGTACCGTTTCCCCTCTATCATTGCTCGCATCAGTAGCGACTAAAATCGGCGCTGTTCCCTCCTTCTCCCTGATCTCTGCGATCGCCTCTTCGAGTGTGGCCACCACTGCTATCAATGACATCGCCTCCATTCTGTCTTTGTTATACTCTGCTCCATGGCCACTCACCCAATGACTCCGTATCCTTCTGGCGAGATCCTGCTGGTCGATGAGAGGATTGATGACGTAGAATCTCTCGACTCCGTATGTCCTTGCCAGCCTCGCCAAATCATGGAGATCCAGGTTGGTGATTGCCGAAACAATGACCTCCCCACTCCTGTTATACACGGGGTAATGTAAGAGCCCGATATAGAATGGCATAATACTGCCTATACGGTCAAGGTATCAGCCCACAACGCTCATCTCCACGCATCCGTTCCCGACATCTGGGCTGACAAGGTAAATCACCATGGACATCGCCATGCCGCACGAATGAATCCGGCGGCCTATTCGCCGTTGGCGGACCATATCCCAGATAACCGAAAATGGCAAGACGCCCGCTGGGTTTGCGGTACTCATTAAGCTAGTCCATCTAAATCATTGGTATCGTGGGATTTGGATCGGCCTGCCGTGGTGGCGGAGGTGGAAGGGCGTTGTTTTAGCTCCTCAAGTATAGCCCTATCTTCCTCGCTGAGACTGGCCCGCTTCAGGAGATCGGGCCTTCGCTCCAGTGTTTTTTGTAAGGACTGCGTTCTTCTCCAGATCCTGATCTTCCCGTGATCCCCTGATAACAAAATCGATGGTACCGACTCGCCTTGAAAGATCGGAGGCCTGGTGTATTGCGGATACTCCAAAAGGGAATCCTCAAAGGATTCTTCCAGGGCCGATCTCTCACTGCCTAATACGCCCGGAACTAACCTGCTTACCGCGTCGACGATAACCATGGCTGGAATCTCGCCTCCCGTGAGGATATAGTCGCCAATAGACACCTCCATGTCTACATACCGAGAGCGTATTCTCTCATCCACCCCCTCGTATCTCCCGCATACCAGTATAAGCTGCGCAAGCGTACCTAAGCTCCGCGCCAATGACTGCTCCAAGAGTTGACCCTGCGGAGTCAGTAAGATGACCTTGCGGTTCCCCGGGACCTTGGGAATCGACTGCAATGCCCGAACAATGGGCTCCGGTTTCATCACCATGCCCTCGCCTCCACCATAGGGCCTGTCATCGGTCATGAAATGGGGTTTATCGCTAAAATCCCGTATATTGACCACATTGATCTCTATCTTGCCACCCTTTACTGCCTGTCCCACGATTCCGAAACGGGTGAGAGCGGCAAACATGTCGGGGAATATGGTGAGAATATCGAACCTCATCACAGATCCAACAACCCCTTCATGGGAGAGATGACCATCCTTTTCTCCGAGAGATTCACCTCTTTGACGACCTGATAAATTGCCGGTATCAAATATTCCTTTCCCTGGCCTTCAATTACATACACGTCATTGCTTCCCGTTTGAAATATGCCCTTCAACACGCCAAGGTATTGACCCGTATCAAGATACACACGCAAATCCAGCAACTCAAAGTGGAAAAACTCGCCCTCTTCCTTTTCCGTGAGAACCTCTTTACGTATACATATCTCCGAGCCCCTAAGCTCCTCCGCCTTTTCAACCGAGTCGACCTCAGAAACCTTCAAGAGGTGGAGGGAGCCATGTTCTCTGATAGATGTTACGGGGTACTCCTTCCATTCCTCACCGGCCTTGCCTATAAACACAGAACCGGCCCTCAAGAACGTTTCTCTTGATTGAGCGTAAGAAACTATCCTTAGGAGGCCGGTTACACCATGGGGGCGAATAACGTATCCTATCCGAACGAAATCTCTACGATGGGTGCTGTTCAATTACTCCAAGATCTCCAGGACAGATCGCTTTTTCAACTTGGTCGAGGCCGCACCAAGTATTGTCCGCATCGCCCTGGCGGTTCTTCCTTGCTTGCCAATTACCTTACCCAAATCTTCCTTCGCTACCCTTAGTTCAATCACCGACGTCTGTTTTCCCTCGAGCTCCGTAACTCTCACCTCATCCGGATTATCAACAAGAACCTTTGCAATGTATTCAACCAGCTCTTTCATTTCCATTTTTTCTCCCCCGTCTGTAATTCTCGGTTAACGCTCCTTAATCTGATTGGGTAGGAACCGTGGATACCCCCTCTTGCGCAGAAGAGACCCAACAGTTTCCGAGACCGTAGCACCGCTCTGAATCCATTTCTTCAGCTTCTCTTCATCGAGGCTCACATAGGCCGGATCTTGGAGTGGATCGTAGTATCCTAATACCTCGAGGAACCTTCCATCCCTTGGTGCCTCAGAATCCGCCGCCACAATGCGGTAGAACGGCCTCTTTTTCGCGCCCTTTCTGGTCAATCTAACTCGTACCGGCATCTTGAATATTTCACCCCCTTTACCTCGTTCAATGCTGCAATGTTGTCATATACCTGGGGAGGACCCCCTTGTGCTAAAGTTCAACTCATTTGTCAAGCTTTTCTCGACCTACTGCTGGCAGCCTACCCGAAACCCGCCAGGGATGAGAGATCCTTGGCAGATCCTCGCCCAAATTTCTTGAGCATAGTCCTGGTTTGCACGAAGTTCTTCAGCAGCCTGTTTATGTCTTCCACCCTCGTTCCGCTACCCTTTGCGATCCGTCTCCGCCTGCTGCCATTAATTATCTTATGGTTCCTCCGCTCCTCTGGCGTCATGGAATTGATAATTGCCTCAACCTTAACCAGTTCTCCTTCATCCGCCTGCACCTTGCCCCGCTTCATCAGCCTTCCCAGGCCGGGTATCATGCCGAGAATCTCCTCAAACGATCCCATCTTTCGAATGTAGAGGAGCTGCGTCTTAAAATCCTCGAGATCGAACTCGGCCTTCTTGATCTTGCTCGCGAGCCTAAATGCCTCCCTTTGATCTATTTCAGCCTGCGCTTTTTCGATGAGGGTAAGGATATCCCCCATTCCCAATATCCTGGAAGACATCCTCTCCGGGTAAAAGGGCTCTAAGGCGTCCAGCTTCTCGCCGATTCCAACGAATTTGATGGGTTTTCCCGTGACCCCCATTATGGAGAGGGCTGCTCCCCCCCTTGCATCTCCTTCCATCTTCGTTAAAATAATCCCGGTCAGATCGATATATTGGTTAAAGGTAACGGCTAGATTCACCGCATCCTGACCTGTCATGGAATCGGCTACCAGAAGGATCTCCGCGGGATGGAGCGTGTTTTTTATCCTCACAAGCTCATCCATGAGCCCTTCGTCTATATGGAGCCTGCCAGCGGTGTCTATGATCACCATATCAGAACCAATCTCAAAGGCAGAACTTCGTGCCTTCACGCAAATATCCTCAGCTCGATCATGCTTGTCGGTGTGGTGAACCGGGATATCGATTTCTTCCCCTAATTTTATGAGTTGCTCAATCGCGGCAGGCCTCCGCACATCCACCGGCACCAAGTAAGGCCGGTACCCCTTCTTTCTCAAGAAAATAGCGAGCTTGCCAGCAGTGGTGGTTTTTCCAGAACCTTGGAGTCCAACCAACATGAGGATTGTTGGCTTCTCACCGTTCAGGTTCAGATCTCGTCCGCCTTCTCCCATAAGCTTGGTGAGCTCCTCATGAACCACCTTTATCACCTGTTGTCCGGGGGTAAGGCTCTCCATTACCTCTTGTCCAAGGGCTCGCTGTCTGATCTGCTCAAGGAGATTCTTGACAACCCTGTAATTTACGTCTGCCTCGAGCAGGGCAATCCTAATTTGCCTCAATGCCTCCTGGATATCCTTTTCGCCTAACCTTCCACGGCTCCTCAATTCCTTGAAAATCCCGGCGAGTTTTTCAGTTAACAGCTCAAACATACTATACTATCCTCGAATGTAGCGCTAAAATGTTATGGCTTTTTCATGACTATGTCAACAAAATCCTGTGGAACATATCGGTGTGAAAAGTTTTTCACCGAAATCATACGTATAGTACAATCATGTCACCTATGCATTCTCCAGCGCGCTTGGGGGGCAGGCCGTCATCTTTTCTGTTGCGTTTCAGCACAACGTGCTATAACAATCAACCACGAGAAGGCATGGCTGATGTAAAATCATATAATTACGAAAAAACCCTCATAACCCCCAGAAAGGAAAGGGGAGAACCCTCTATTGGACCTGATGCCATTATGGTTGCCATCCCTTCGGAACTTCAGTCTATGGTCGCTATGACCCGCGCAGGGCGTGCAACGCTTGCGAGCTCCGCTACCTTCAAGCTCTTTCTCATTAGGATGGCTGACGGCCTTCCCCTTGCGCTGGCCGGGCCTTTTCTGGGCGCGCCCCAGGGGGCCATCATAATGGAAAAGCTCCGTGCCTTTGGCGCGAAGAGGATCTGGGTTCTGGGATGGTGCGGTTCACTACAACCAGATCTACCAATAGGCAACATAGTAATCCCCACGAGCGCGCTCTCTGAGGAGGGCACCTCAGCTCATTATCCCGTATCCACGGGCAAAAAACAGACAAATCCGCACCTAAACGCACGACTCAGCGACGCACTCATAAAGGCCGATCTTCCCTTTAAAACAGGGCCGGTTTGGACCACCGATGCCCTCTACCGCGAGACAGCGGAAAAGGTTATCGATTTCGGGAACAAGGGGATCTTGGCCTGTGAGATGGAGATGTCAGCGCTCATCTCCATAGCGCTCTATCGATCAATTCAGGTGGCAGGCCTGTTAATCGTCTCGGATGAGCTCTTCACGTTGAGGTGGCGCCCAGGATTTGGGAGTGCAACCCTCAAGAAGAGAACCAGAGAGGCCAGCCGCGTGCTTCTGGATATATGTATGGGTAAGGGATTCTAGTATGGTGTTTTGAGCAACATGACCTTTCAGCGTGCAACAAGGGGAAACTCCAATGGATAACATCAGGGCACATCTCATCGTAGAGGGAAGGGTTCAGGGCGTCTTCTTTAGGGATACAACGAGACGGGAGGCCGTTGGTTTGGGCCTTACGGGGTGGGTGAAAAATCTTCCGGACGGGAGCGTGGAGGTGGTTGCCGAAGGGCCGAGGGATAAGGTAGATCAATTGGTCCAGTGGTGTGGCCATGGGCCTTCCTACGCACGGGTCACCGGGGTCCGCAGAATCGATGAGGAGTTCACCGGCGAATTCGATTCCTTTGGGATCGTCTTCTAAATCGTAGATGGTTGCTGGTCTTTCTTATTTTATTCTTATCACTTTTTTCGTCCTTGACTCCCTAAGCTCTTTTGATGTATTACATGATGTATCACAATAAGAAAGGAGGTATTCACCATGCCGATAAGCGTCAGGCTGGATGAGGAAACTAAATCTCTCCTATTGGAGACGGCAGAGATTCTCAATACCACGAAATCGGAAATACTGAAGGCCTCCATTCGTGATTTTTGTGGGAGGACCTTGAAGGCAAAAAGAAAAAATCCCTACAGCTTACTTGCCGATTTGATAGGTAAGGAGTTCAGCGGTCAGGGTAATCTCGCGATAGATAGTGAGAAAATTTTGAGAGAGGCATTCAGGAGAGAAAAATGATTTTTCTCGACACAGGACCCATCGTGGCTTTTTTCGATGCATCCGATGATTACCATAGAAGATGTGTAGAAATCCTGAAAGGGATCAAGGAACCAATGATTACCTCATGGCCGGTGCTCACAGAGGCATTTTATCTCTTGGGTTTCTCGTGGAAGGCCCAGGATAATCTCTGGGAATTTCTGCAAAGAGGAGGTGTGGAAGTATTACACCTGAGTGTCAAGATGAAAACACGTTGCCGAGAGTTGATGGGGAAATACCGTGACTTACCTATGGACCTCGCTGACGCGACAGCAGTTGCCCTTGCGGAATCCCAGAGGATCAGCAAGGTATTTACGCTAGATCATAGGGATTTTAAGATATACAAGCCCGCTCATCTGAAGTGCTTCACGCTCCTCCCTGCCCATCTGTAGATCACTACAGGAATTATCCCTATAGAACACTCGTGAGTCTGCGGTTTTCTTTACCTTCCAGGCCCGGTAGTTCTACCGCGTGATGCAGGGTGACTTATTAGATAACGCTTGAATAAGGAGGTTCATACCATGTCAGATCTGCTAGGTATATTGAGAAGTCGTTACCCTATTATTCAAGGGCCAATAGGACACATTAACAGCCCAAGGCCGGTGGCGGCCAGGTGAGCGCCCTCATCAAGGAGGTGAAAACGGTTGGGAGGATTATAGAGGAGATGGTGTCGAAAGGTAGTTAGCAAGACTGGCTAACAAAAGAATCAAATCAGCGTCTTGCGAGGCTCAACATCAGCCATGGCCAAATCACTTCGTAGCTTCCTTAATAAATACATTCATCAGCATAGGAGGCACCATTCATATCACGGACAACGACATCTTTGCCCTAATGCCCGATACGGTGCGGGGGGACCGGTGTCAATCATGGTAAGGGGGCCCTTTCCTGCTACATACAGGTTAGCGGTAATCAGATCATGAGGCTCCGGCAGGGAATAGCTATCGCATGGATGTTCTCAAGCTCTGGAAATGGCTTTATGAGCATCTCCCTGGCAACTATGAGGAGAGCATCTCCCTGGCATGGGCGAGGGTCTTCTCGGATATGGTCTTGCCGCCGAGGAGCCGAGCGATCTCGTTGATCCTGCGCTCTTCGTCCAACGGGTTTATGAGGGTCCTGGTTCGCCCTTTTCGAACCTCCTTCTCCACCAGGAAATGCATCTCCCCGCAGGAGGCGATCTGAGGAAGGTGTGTGATGCCCAAAATCTGATGGAACTCGGCCAGCGCCCTCAGCTTCGCGCCGACCACAGCAGCGGTAGCCCCTCCGATGCCGGAATCTATCTCATCGAAGACAAGGGTTTCAACCATCCCCGATCGGGCCAGAATAGTCTTGAGCGCGAGCATGATCCTGGATAACTCTCCGCCCGAGGCAATCCTTGCCAACGGCCTCAGCTCCTCACCCACATTGGGCGATATCATAAACTCCACGGCATCTATGCCGTCCTGGGTGATGGCGGAATCGGGCACATCCTCGGATGCGCCCTCGGTGCTAAATTTCACCTCGAACCTCGTCCCCCCCATCTCGAGCTCCCTGAGCTCCTCCTCAACCTTCTTCTCGAATGTCACTGCGATCTCATGCCTTTTCATCGAGAGCTCCTTGGCCATTCTGACCAAATCCCGTCTTTTCTCCTCGAGGAGGGATTCAATCCGCCTCAATTCCTCCTTCCCCTGGGTCAACCGAGACTCCCTGTTCAAAAGCCCCTCTTGAAACAGCAGTATCTCCTCAATGGTCGCGCCGTACTTTTTCTTAAGGTGCCTGATAAGCTGCAGCCTCTCCTCGACCTTCTCAAGCCTATCCGGATCGATCTCTATGTGCGAGCAGTAATCCCTCAGGGCCAAGGCCACATCCTCCAACTGGGCCTGTGCGGATTCCAATTGCCTTCTATATTGATCCAGGTCATCATCGATGGCCACAGCCTTGTCCAGGTTCTTTGCGAGCACGCTCAACGTGGAGATAACGGATTCCTCCTGTTCATACATGGCCTGATATGAGGTGAATACCATATCCATCAAGCGCTCGGCATGGGTGAGCCTGCTCCTCTCCGCCTCGAGGCTGCTATCCTCGCCAGGCACAAGCCTGGCCTCCTGGATCTCCTTTACCTGAAACTGGGTGAGCTCGCGTTGCCGCTCTTCGTCCCTGAGCTGGGCCCTCAATCCCTCTGCCCGTTCCTTAAGGTCGTGGTACTCCCGGTAGAGCTCACTGAGCCCGAGCCTGTCTTTGGTCACATCGCCGAAATCATCGAGTATATAGAGCTGGGTATCCGGCCTCAGCAAAAGCTGGTGTTCGTTCTGCCCGGAGATGCTTATCAGATGGGGGCCAAGCCTGGAGATCATCTGAACGGTGGCAGGGGAGCCGTTAATCCATACCCTGCTCTTGCCCCCCTTTGACACGGTCCTCTTTATGAGCACCTCACCCTGAAAGGCTATGCCCATCTCCTCAAGTGATGATGAGAGGGGAGATCCTTCCGGCAGGTGAAACAGCGCTTCAACCTCTGCCCTGTGTGCGCCGGTTCTTATAAGATCGGGGGAGGCCCGCCCTCCAAGAATGAGGTTCACCGCATTGATAATAATCGATTTCCCTGCTCCTGTCTCGCCGGAGAGTATGTTCAACCCCTCGGAAAAGGAAACCGCCAGGGACTCAATAATCGCGAAATCGGCAATGGCGAGCTGCACCAACATGGATCAAATCTGCTCCCAGGTTACCCGGATTACCTCTTGATAGGTGGTCTGGCCCTCGATCATCTTCCCAATGGCGTTCTCCCGCAGGGTTACCATGCCCTCCCTGCAAGCGGCCTGCCTGATCGCCTCCGCGCTTGCCTCCTGGTCAATCAAGTCCCGTATCGGTTCCGTCACGGGGAGTACCTCGAATATTCCGATCCTGCCCAAATAACCCGTGCCCCTGCACCGTATGCAGCCCCTCCCCCTCTTGAGGGTGACCACCTCTGCTCCGCCCACCTCAATACCCATCGCCTTGAGTTCATCGGTGCCTATCTCAAAGGCCTCCACACAATAGGGGCAGATCTTGCGCAGCAGTCGCTGAGCCAGTACGCCGATCAAGGTCGAGTTGATCAGAAAGCGGGGAATTCCTATGTCCACCATCCGGGTGATCGCCAAAGGGGCATCATTGGTATGGAGGGTC
>QMLW01000004.1 GCA_003646935.1 Deltaproteobacteria bacterium | reverse complement strand
GTAGGGGCGGGCACGGCGGAGATCCTCGTCAACAATCGCCAGTTCATAGAGGATAGGGTTGGCGGGGAGATCGTGCTGAAGAGGATCGCGGATCTGGATATACGCTCAGACAGGGGCGTGCAGATTGATCCGGCCATTCTCACCACCGATGCCATGGAAGTGATCGATGATCCGGAAATAGATGTGGTGGTAGAGCTCATAGGTGGCTGCGATCAGGCGCTAGATTACATCGAAAGGGCCATGGAGAGGGGGAAACACGTGATCTCAGCCAATAAGGCCCTGATCGCAACCCGCGGCAAGCAGCTCTTCGATATGGCCGAGAGATACGGGGTGGACATCGCCTTTGGGGCGAGTGTTGCAGGAGGCATTCCCATCATCAAGGCCTTACGGGAGGGTCTCGCCGCGAACAGGATCCAGTCTGTCTTGGCCATCCTGAACGGAACCTCGAACTATATCCTGACCAGGATGACACAGGAAGGGCTTTCCTTTCAGGAGGCGCTATCCACGGCTCAACGGTTGGGATATGCGGAGGCAAACCCCACCCTGGACATCGACGGGAGCGATGCAGCACACAAGCTCACCATCATTATATCCCTGGCCTTCGGATTCCCCTTTTCCTTCAGTGATATCTACAGGGAGGGGATTGATATGGTATCATCCGAGGACATAACGTTTGCGGGTGAGTTCGGCTACTGCGTGAAACTCTTGGCGATTGCCAGACAGTCCGGTGAGCACATCGAAGCCAGGGTGCATCCGGCTTTTGTGCCCAGGGATCATATCCTGGCAAACGTTAATGATGCGTATAATGCGGTGTATGTGGAAGGTGATTACGTGGGGTCTACCCTGTTTTATGGCCTCGGGGCCGGGAGGAAACCGACCGGCAGCGCAGTGGTAGCCGATTTAGTGGATATGGCGAGAAATCACATCAAGGGCATCACCAGGAGGGTGTCACCCCTTTCCTTCTCGCGTCCCCCATCAACGGAGCTCTCCATCAAACCCATGGATGATGTACTGTCCGATTATTATTTTAGGGTTTCCGCGTTAGATAGGCCGGGAGTGCTCTCAAAGATATCGGGAATCCTCGGTGCTCACGATATTTCTATTGCCGCTGTGATCCAGAAAAAGAGGGAAGCCCATAGCGCCGTTCCCGTGGTAATGTTGACCCATGAAGCAAGGGAGCGGGATGTGAGGAAATCCCTGGAGCTCATTGACAAACTGGATGTGGTAGCCGACAAGACGGTGGCCTTCAGGGTAGAGAGAACAACGGGAATCTGAGGGCATTTTTGAATTTCGATTGCCGATTGCCGATTGAAGAGATTGGGCTACTCGGTACGAGTTCTAGAAAAAAGGATCAGCGACGAATGACACGTGGTAAACACATGACTGTCCGTCATAGCATGAGGAAATACGTGCTTTTGGTGGGAGACGGGATGGCCGATTATGCTCTGGAGGAGCTCGGCGGCAAAACACCCCTTGAGGTTGCCGAGACACCGCACATGGACAGCATTGCCGCATGCCGGATTGGCCTCGCAAGGACAATACCCGAGAGTATGGACCCGGGAAGCGATGTTGCAACGCTTTCGCTCATGGGATACGACCCCAGGGCGTACTATACCGGTCGTGGCCCCCTGGAGGCCGCCAGCATGGGCATCGCTCTGCGGGCTAACCAGGTAGCGTTCAGAATGAACCTGGTGACGTTGGATTTCAGATCGGATCAAGAGATCATTATGAAAAGCCACAGTTCCGGTAATATCTCATCAGATGAGTCAGCATCAATCTTGAAAGACTTCAACGGCGGATTGGACGTTCCCGGCGTTGAGATCCATCGGGGAGTGGCCTATCGGCATCTGCTGTTGTGGGAGAGCTGCCCCGAGGATGTGCTCACCATCCCTCCCCATGATGTGGTGGAGCAGAACATGGCCCCGTACCTCAATGAAATGTCGGAGAACCCGGTACCCCAGCTGATCAGACGATCATGGGATATCCTACGGGATCACCCCATTAACCTCAATCGCAGGGAACAAGGGCTTCATGAGGCCAACTCCATCTGGCCCTGGGGTCAAGGCCGGGCCCCTCAGTTGCCGCGGTTCAGAGAACGTTGTGGTATTGATGGCGCGGTGATATCAGCGGTGGATCTCGTCAAGGGCATAGGGGTGTATATCGGATTTGCGCCCATCCATGTGCAGGGTGCCACAGGGTATCTCGACACCAATTATCGTGGTAAGGCCGAAGCGGCCCTGAAGGGCCTCAGGGATCGTGATTTTATCTTTCTCCACGTAGAGGCACCCGATGAAGCAGGGCACAACGCCGACATTGGAGAGAAGATAGAGGCCATCGAGAAGTTTGACGAACAGGTGGTGGGCCCCGTGCTTGAAGGCCTGAAGGATTTCGAGGACTATCGGATTATGGTAGCAAGCGACCACCTTACGCCGATACCGCGAAGAACCCACACCGATGACCCAACTCCCTTTGCCTGGGGCTCAAAAGGGGAACTCGAATCGCATCCCGAGGGATTTCCGTTCTCAGAGGCTGCAGCACGGGAAAGCGGGCTCTTCTTTGGCGTGGGCCATGAGTTGATCGACTCATTCCTGTTTGAGGATTGAGGCAGCTTTCGCTCAGCACATGAAAGAGACCCCGCTTTGCCACGCTGGTGGGGATCTGGTATAGCAAGAAAGGGGTGTTGGGTCATTATGACCTTGACACGGCCCTTTGTTTCCTAAGGAAGAGATCCAAAACGGGGAGCTGGAAGCACGCTCCCGTTTCAAGACCTCTGCTCTAGATGCACGTAAAAGTGATACGGGGATAAAGGCATACATGGACATCAAGAGGAATACAACGCGCTATCGTGTTATCTATGGCGATTGTGATTCAATGGCAATCGTCTATTACTCGAACTACCTCAGGCTTTTCGAAATAGGGAGAACAGAGCTGCTCCGGGATATGGGCCTCACCTACAGGGAGGTTGAGGAAAAGGGCTTCTTCTTGCCTACCACAGAGGCCTACCTGAAATACCTGAAACCCGCCCTCTACGATGACCTGTTAACGATCCAGACCACCATTGGCTTTATAAGGAGGGCAAGCAGCAGGTTTGACTATACCATTTCCAGGGGAAGCGAGATACTAGTTCATGGTTATACGGTCCACGCCTGTCTGGATAGGGATAACCAGATCGTCCGATTCCCCGATTTCTTGGTCAACCTTATGAAATGGGAATGAGCCATGAATATCCTTTTGTTCGGGCCAAACGGAAGCGGAAAGGGCACCCAAGGGGCGAAGATAAGGGAGCGGTACCACGTAGCTCATATCGAAACAGGCGTGATATTCCGTAGTGGAAGTAGATGGCAGGGGCAGCGTGGAGGAAGTAACAGAGGAACTGCTGGGGAAATTGAGCAAGGTAAGCTAAAGGGCACTGAAGCAAGGAGCCATTATGGACTATTCAATCAGCCCGGATGGGGAGAAGTTCGCGCTTCCCACCGAAGATGAATACGCGAGAGAGCACGAGAGGCTTTCGAGGGCTGTAGAAGAGCAGAGAGAAAAGGGACGAGAGATCGTGGTCGTGATGGGACTGGGCTTTGTTGGTGCGGTGATGGCCGCGGTGGTTGCGGATAGCGTGGATGCGGATAGCAGGGAGCCGAGGAAATTCGTGATCGGCATGCAGAGGCCGAGCACGAGGAGCTACTGGAAGATTCCCCTGTTCAATAAGGGCATATCACCGGTCAAGGCGGAGGATCCCGCCGTGGAGGAATTGATTGAGCGATGCGTGTTGGAGAAAGGGACCCTTATGGCCACGTACTCCTATGACGCGTTGAAACTCGCCGATGTGCTCGTCCTCGACGTACAGTGTGACTTCGTGAAGGAGGAGCTTGGGAATCTTCACAGCGGTTATGTGGAGATGGGCGCCATTGAGGAGAGCTTCAAGATTATCGGCGAGCTCATCGAGCCGAGCTGCCTGGTCATCATCGAGACAACGGTTCCTCCGGGCACAACGGAGTATATCGCCTATCCGATCATAAAGAAGGCCTTTAAAAAGAGGGCAATCGAAGAGGAGCCACTTCTGGCGCACTCCTTTGAGAGGGTGATGCCGGGGCGAGAGTACGTGAAATCGATACGGAATTTCTGGCGTGTCTGTAGCGGCATAAATAAGGAGAGCGAACAGAGGGTGGTTGCGTTTTTAAACGATGTCATCGACGTGAAGAACTACCCGCTCACTGTTCTTGAGAGGCCCATTGAGAGCGAGACGTGCAAGATCGTGGAAAATAGCTACAGGGCTACCATACTCGCATTCCTGGATGAGTGGAGTCACTTTGCCGAAACCAATGGCGTCGACCTGATCAAGGTGCTCAATGCTATCAAGCAAAGGCCCACCCACAGCAACATCATATTCCCCGGACCCGGGATCGGTGGATACTGCTTGCCAAAGGACGGCGGCCTGGGCCTATGGGCCTACAAGCACCTACTGGGCTTTGAAGGGGATATCTTCACGGTTACCCCTCAGGCAATCAACATCAACGACACCAGGGCACTGCACGCGGCCCAGCTCGTAAGGGACGCCCTTCGGAACATGGGCAAGATTGTGGCGGCCTCCCAGATCGCGATTCTGGGGGCATCCTACAGGGAGGATGTGGGCGATACCAGGTATAGCGGTTCAGAGCTGATCGTGAGGAAGCTCGCGGAAATGGGCGCGGAGATCAAGGTCCATGATCCTTACGTGGAGCACTGGTGGGAGTTCGAAAACCAGGATTCCTATCCCGCAATCGGGGAGAGCAGGGCCCGGTTTTTTAGAGGTCAGGAACAGCTGAGTGAGCTGAGGATGTCACCCACCATGGCAGAGGCGCTGAAGGATACTGATGCTGTGGTTCTGGCGGTGCGCCACCGTGAATACCTCTCACTTGATCCGGATGATATCGTGGCGATGGCGGGAGACCCCATCGCCGTAGTTGACTGCTTCGGGATCCTGGATGACAGGAAGATCGAGCGCTTATTCGAGCTTGGCTGCGAGGTCAAGGGATTGGGCAGGGGACACATCCAGAGGATAAAGGAGAAGGTCAGGAAACTATAGGCTCGCGGCTTCGCCCCAGTTGCGCATGGAGCAAGGGGCATAGAGCAAAGCGTAGAAACGCTATGCGCTTTGCCCTCTGCGCTATGCTCATTTCCCTTCTAATGCGAATTGCATGAATCGATTATGGTTATTATTTGCTCAGTCTTCGAAACGTACGATTACCTTCGCGCCGATCCCGCAGTCATCACCGAGCTCCGTCCTTGCGCTGCCTCTATTCACAGCGATCTCAAGCAGGTTGGAACTGCCTATCAGCGCCAGGGCTTCGCCTTCGCCTACATCGCTGTAAGTAGTACGGATCCCCTTTAAAGCCAGACCCCCGATAGTAATGATAGGGCCTTCTGAGGCGCGAAATTCGGCCAGCTCTTCCACGGTGATATTGGTGATCAGGTTCCCGAAACCATCGACCCGTATCACCTCTCCGACGAACTGGTCCTGCTCCCTCCATGCACGAGGTGAGGTAAGGACAACCGGATTATCGACCTTCTCGCCCATGAGGTTAGGATCGATCCCACAGGAGAGGTGGCTTGCCACGGGCGCGAAGATGTCCCTGCCGTGAAACGTGGCGCTGATGATATCCATCCAGTAAGATTTCTCGGTTAGATGAATTACGTGGCTCTGCGGGTGCGCTGCTACTACCGGCCAGAAAAGGCCGTTGTCAGGGCCTACAAAGAAATGGCCGTCCGCAGCCACGGCTATCGGCCGTCTCTTTCCCCCAACCCCCGGATCGATCACACCCACATGGACGCTGCCCGAGGGGAAGAAGGGGTATGCCTCGGCGATGATCGTGCTTCCCTCCTGAATCGATCCTGCCCGAATATCGTGGGTTATGTCCACGATCCGTGCACGTGGATTGATCGAGAGGATGACCCCTTTCATCATGGCCACGTAGGGATCTCGTTGGCCAAAGTCCGTGGTAAGTGTAATGATTTCAGATGGTTTCAACGTTAGTCCTCCGATCGGGTATCTCCTTGTTCACTCCATGGATTCATGATAGGGACTCGAGCTGCACTGTAATCACCTTCATTCCTGGTTACAATTATCAAATTATGGGTATACGCTGTTGCGGCAATGAGTCCGTCAATAGAGGAGATGGGAGTTCCTGCCATTTCCGCTTTTCCTTGAATGAGTCCCCAATTGTCTGCAACCGCCAAATCAATCGGCAATATTCTTGCTTGGTAGTCTTTTAGTAATGTGCTCAGCCAGACCGTCAAGCCTTGCTTTTTCTTGGAGTCCGGCAACTTGGTCAACCCTTTTCGTATTTCGCCGATGGTAATGACACTCAAAAGCAATAGTTCTGAAGGTGTTGCATGCAACCAGTCCATAACCTTGCCGTCAGGGACAGGTTTGGCTATCTCCGAAATAACGCACGTGTCCAATAGATATTTCATAAAGCTATATCTCTTGGGTAATCTTTTTGTCGCTCAAATTCAAATCCTTCCTCCAGTTTGGGGCAACTGAGCAGAAAGTCCTTAAAACTTGGTTTGTGGCTGGTCAGCTCCTCGTATTCTTTGGTGGATATGATCACCACAGCTTCTATTCCCCTGCGGGTTACGTATTGAGGGCCTTTGTGCAAGGCCTCTTCAACGACCTTACTAAATTGGCTCTTTGCATCTTGAAGTTTCCAGATGGTTTTCATGATACCTCCTGTATCTTCTTTTATGATTTATCTAGTCAGACTAGTCTGATTAGAGAGTTTTGTCAAGGTATTTGAAAAGGCGTATTCATTTTATGGTTTGCTATTTAAGGGCTTTTGTGGTATCGAGCTTCTCAAATAAATCTTGGTAAAAGTAAGGAACGTATTGAGGCCGTTTATACAAAGAAAGGGGGTTAAAAGATGACCGCAAAGATTATCAAGGGAACGGAGATCAGGGATATGATCCTGGAAGAGCTGAAGGAGGAGGTTGACAAGATCAAGGAGGAGCACGGTGTGGTGCCTGGTCTGGTGACCATTCTCGTGGGAAAGAACCCTGCATCGATTTCGTATGTGACGGCAAAGATTAAGACCGCCCAGGGTCTCGGATACAAAGAGATACAGGACAATCAGCCTGATGATATCACTGAGGAGGATCTGCTTGCCCTGGTAGACAAGTACAACAAGGATGACACCATTCACGGCATCCTGGTGCAGCTGCCGCTGCCGAAACACATCGATGAAAAGAAGGTGCTCAACGCCATCGATCCCGATAAGGACGTGGATGGATTCCATCCGGTCAACGTGGGAAGGCTGATGATAGGCGGGGGTGAGGTTAAATTCCTTCCCTGCACTCCTGCCGGCATTCAGGAGCTGATCGTCAGGGCAGGCGTGGAAATTGAGGGAGCCGAGGTAGTGGTGGTCGGCAGGTCCAACATCGTGGGAAAACCCATTGCTAATATATTACTGCAAAAGGCACCGGGTGCGAATGCAACCGTGACCGTGGCCCACACCAGGACAAAGGACCTGGCCTTCCACTGCAAAAGGGCCGATATCCTGATCGTTGCCGCCGGCGTGCCGGGGCTGGTGAAACCGGAGTGGATAAAGCCCGGTGCGTGCGTCATTGATGTGGGGGTAAACAGGGTTGGCGAGAAGATAAGCGAGAAGACCGGCAAGAAGATCGCCATTCTCAAGGGCGACGTGGACTTCGATGCGGCAAAGGAGATAGCCGGCGCCATTACGCCGGTACCGGGCGGTGTGGGACCCATGACCATCACCATGCTGATGAGAAACACCCTTAATTCCCTCAAGTTTCATCTGGGAATCGCGTAGAATCGTATAGTTCCTTATCTTCGGTTAGGGCATAGATAGGCCCTAACCGAAGATAAATTTTTCATCCAGTACCTCTCTGATCTTCTCCGCAGAAACCTTTCCTATTCCATCCACCTCTGTGAGTTCCTTGACTGATGCATTCATTACATGAGAAACAGATCGAAAATGTTCTATCAACCTCTTGGCCAGCAGGGGCCCAATCTGTGGCAATCCCTGCAACAGATATAATTGCTTTGACTTTAGTCTTTTTGGGCGATACCCGCCTCGTAAGGGCACGACATCCATATAGGCTTCATCCTGCCTGCCTATCATGAGTAAAATATCTCTTGTGTCTTCTTTGGAACGAGAGAAGATAACTGGAATATACCATACGGCTTGGGCGGAGAGTAGGGCTCCCTTGATAGCCATTGGGTCAAAATTGAGTTCTGTTTTATAGGGATTACCCTCGATAAGAAGAACCGGGCGGCGACAATGTTTCTTTAGGTTTGAGAGCTGATTGAATAGCCTCCCGTCAATGATGGAGACGAGAAAGTCTTTCGCCGTTTTCCGTTCAATCGTTATGGAATCATTGATGACATAATCACCGTAAGGAACCTTTTTCACTTCGGCAAAAATGTCCTCTTTTTCGAGCAAATCGACGAGGCCGGAAGCCTTCTCGCGGTAATCTACCCTGATCTTCAATAGAATAACTTTTTTAAGTTGCTTTTTTTAAGTAACCTTTTTGCTATGGAGCAGCCTTTTCATTATTTTGGGCTTCCACGGGAATGGAGTCATAAAAACGTTTTACCTCTTCAACGCTGTGGGCAATATCCATCTCCGGCAGTGAGGAGACAATGGTCTTGCCGTATGCATGGGTAACAAGCCGGGTGTCAAGGATGGCGCTCACTCCGTAGTCGTTGCGTCCTCTGATGAGCCGCCCGAACCCCTGCCTCAAGGTTAGAATGGCGGATGGGAGGGCGAGCTCGCTGAACCACCTGTCTCCCAGCCTCCTGCATCGTTCCTGGTATACCGGATCGCTGGGTGAGCTAAAGGGAAGTTTTACAACAATCACCAGGCTCAGCTTTTCCCCCTTTATGTCAATTCCCTGCCAGAACGTAGCGGTTGCCAGGAGCACGGAATGAGGAGTGTCTCTAAACCATTGAAGGAGCCGTGCAGGAGGCATCTCACCCTGTGATTTAAAGGGGTAGGGGAGCTTGATATTCGTGGCCGCAAAATGGAGGTGATGGTACGAGGTGAACAGCACGAATGCCCTGCCATGGGATGCATTGATGAGTTCCTCTATTACCGTTAGGCTCTCCTGCTTAAATGCTTGATCGTTTCTCTGGTAAGGCGGCGGCAGGCCCTTATCGATATAGAGGAGCGCCTGTTTCTGGTAATCAAAGGGTGAGCCAATGATCCTCTCTTGAAAATCTTCGATGCCGAGTCTCTGTTTTACAAAGCGAAACGTTCCCCCTGCTGCCATCGTGGCTGATGTCATAATCACACTGTCATAGGCGCCTACCAGTTCCTTAAAGGAGCTCTGAACTTCTACAAGACTGCTCTTCAGCTCCAGCGCGCCGCTGTTTCCGGTCATGTAATATACTCGGGCCGTATCCTCCTGATCGATAAAATCATCGATTTCCGCAATGAGCGTGGAAACATAGCCTATGGTTGTTTCCATCCTGTCCCACAGCTCCTCATCAGAGGCGGAATTCTTCTGTTTTTCCAGCGTTGAAACTACCTTATCCAGCGCCAGGGACCTTTTCAAATCCTTCAGCCGTCCTATGATGTGAACAGGGATGGGAAACGTCGTCTGAGCGGGGATATCCACTCCCTTAAAAAAGGATTCAACCTTGGGAAAAAGTGGATCCACGAGTATCTTCAATCCCTTCAATCTATAGAGGAGCCATACCACCCTTGTATAGCTTATGGTGCTGCCCATGACGTGAGAGACCACGTCTTCGATCTCGGATGCCTCATCGATGATTACTTGCTTATGAAAAGGCAGGATATTAAACTCTGAGAGGAGATCATGGATAAGGAGATGATGGTTGATCACCAGGATATCTTTTTTGAACAGATGCCTGTAATGCCGGTAGTAAAAACAGCCATCATAAAAGGGACACGTCCTGCCGTTACAGTCTTGTGAATCACCACAGACTTTTGACCAAAATTGAGGAATGAATGGAAGTTCATCTTTTTCTCCCGTTTTGGTTTTAGACAACCATGTACGAAATTTCGTATAGGCTTTGGTTATCTCCGCAAACTCCCTTTCCCGCTTCACGCAAAGATAGTTGTTCTTTCCCTTAAGGATGCCGAATGAGAACTGTTGCGGCAGTTCCTTTTGGAGAAAAACAAGATCCTTGTTCACCAGTTGGCTTTGTAGTGCCAGCGTAGCAGTTGATACAATGGTCTTCTCCTGCGAGAGAATCGCCGGTACAAGGTAGGCAAAGGACTTACCAATACCCGTGCCCGCCTCAATGAGCAGGTTCTTCTTATCCGTGAGGCAGCGCAAGACCTCATCCGCCATCTCCCTCTGGCCGGGGCGATCTTCATAATCGGTAAGGACGTGTTGTAATACATGAAAACTGGATAATAGTGTAGCGGACAGGGTTATCCTCCCGTTTTTTTAAAGCCGTAAAGAGATCTTTATGTAAAAAAAATAATTGCCCGTTTGAAACGAAAAATATTTTTTTACGTAAATATAATAGGGGGAAGAATGAATCTATAAGGGTATTTTATTCTTCTTTATATAAAATAATGCTTCCATTTGTCAAAATAATCGTACCGAATTATGTTTCTATGGAGATTTAGATATGCGATTATCTTTATGTTGACTATAGACATTGACTATGGTAAATATAAAGTAATTAATCAGGTAAATAGGTTGTAGGCTGAAGGCTGTTAGGGGAAAATGGGGAAACGGCGCATTCTGAAGCCATGTTTGGTATAAGAAGCTGCTGTTTCTTCAACAAAGTGCGGCAATAGTGATATTCTGATTACGCTAAGCATTCAGTCTAAACAGCTTCAGTCTGACTACGTGAGTAGTCACAGATTAAATATATTGTATGAATTCAAGGAGGTTGTGATGGAAGAAATTGCAATTTCGAAGTTTAAGGCGACCTGCCTGCGACTTTTAGACAGCGTGAAAAAGACGGGCCGTCCCTTGCTAGTTACAAAAAAGGGGGAACCCATTGCACTGGTCACCCCCCCTCCGCCACCGCCAAAATCGAAGACGTGGCTTGGATCCATGAAAGATACCATTGAAATCACCGGGGATATCATTTCACCCGCTTTGGACGAAGCGGAATGGGAGGTTTTGCAGAGGTGAATCTATTGCTCGATACCCACATTATACTTTGGAGTGCTGCTGAGCCAGAGAGATTGCCTCGAGAGATGGCTAAAGAATTGGAGGATGAGTCGAATGAACTCTGGTTCTCCCCTATCAGTGTATGGGAAGCCCTTTTGCTTGCTGAAAAGAGGAGGGTGGTCTTGAAAGGAGAACGCGTGAAGGAGATTAGAAACATATTTCAAAACCTCCCCCTTAGAGAGGCCGCCATAAATCAGGAGGTAGCAATCCAAAGCCGGTATGTTGATCTTCCTCACCAGGATCCGGTTGACAGATTCCTTGCAGCAACTGCCATGGTGTACGGGCTTACATTAGTTACCGCTGATAGGCGATTACTCGATGCCAAGACATTTCCCGTTCTCGCAATTCATTAATCATGGAGAGGACTATTCTGATTGGGCTTATTCCGGGTTCAAAATTCATGGTTAGCCTTCTCAACTTCATGTCGGTCTATTTCCATCGTCTTTTAACCTTTTTACAGCTTGACGCCGCTTTTCCGCCGTGTAGTATGTTCCGAGTTTTAAAGAGGTATTGTGTATGAAGAGATACGGATTACTTTCCATAGAGGGGACGGAGGAGGCCAGACGGGTAATGAATGTCACCCTGGGCAAGGGAAAGGCCGATCTGGCACTTACCGATGCCACCATCCTCAATACCTATACCGGAGAGTGGATGGAGGGGCATTCGGTAAGCGTTAAAGGGGAATGGATCGCCTATGTAGGCTCTGATCCGGGGGATACGATCGGCCATGATACGCACGTTATTGATGCGCAGGGCAAAACCATCCTCCCGGGATTCATAGACGGGCATACCCATTTGATCGACCAGTTTTCAACCGTTGATGAGTTTCTCCGCTATGCAATGATTGGTGGCACCACGACCATTATCACCGAGAGCATGGAGGCCTTTCCGGTGATGGGCTACGAGGGAGTAATTGATTTCTTGGAATCCCTGAGAGATCAGCCGATAAAGATATTCGCTACCGCTCCTGCCATGGTTTCCACGAGCAAAAAGGCCCAAGGTATCCCAAAGGGGACGCTGAAAAAACTCCTCTCCAGGGATGATGTGTTGGGCCTGGGCGAATCATACTGGCAGACAGTACTAAGGGAACCGGATGTATATTTTCCACTCTTTAAGGAAACCCTCCGTTTTGGAAAGAGATTGGAGGGGCACTCTGCAGGTGCGAAGGGGAGTAAGTTGATGGCATATTCGGCCTCCGGAATATCATCATGCCATGAGCCTATAAACGCCGATGAGGTATTGGAACGATTGCGGCTGGGGATGCATGTAATGATAAGGGAGGGGAGCATCCGGGGCGATCTTGATTCCATAACCACGATAAGGGAAGCAGGCATTGACTTCCGAAGGCTCATGCTGGCAACCGATGGCGTTAGCCCTGGGGATCTGATCGAGAAGGGCTATATGGAACGGGTCGTACAGAGGGCTATTGATTGCGGTTTTGACCCGATCCATGCCGTTCAGATGGCTACCATCAACACCGCGGAGTATTTTGCATTGGATGGAATTGTTGGCGGGATTGCACCCGGCAAACATGCGGATATGGTGATGATCCCCAGTCCCAGAGAAATTGCCGCGGAATACGTGATAAGCAAGGGTCAGATTATTGCAAAGGACGGAGAGCTTCTCGTCCCTCCCAGAACCCACGGCTTTCGGGAGAAGAGCCGAGACAGCGTTCACCTGAAACGGAGACTTCAGGCATCGGATTTTTCCATACGGGTTAAGGATGCCCCTAAGGATGTGAAGGTGAGGGCAATAGATCTGGTGACGGATTTGGTCACCAAGGAGCTCATAGTCCCTGTGCCGGTTGTTGACGGTGAAATCAGGACAGATTCAAGCAGAGACATTCTAAAGGTTGCGGCCATTGACAGGAGGTTTTCCCCGGGAAAGACATTCGTGGGGCTTATAAGGGGATTTGGATTGAGGACAGGTGCAATTGCAAGCAGCAAGGCTTGGGATACCTCGGATATTATCGTGGTGGGTGAAAACAATGCGGATATGGCCCTGGCGGTAAACAGGATTTCCGAGCTCAAGGGAGGAGCCGTTGTCTGTGCCAAGGGAGAAATCATGGCAGAGATCCCCTTGCCTGTGTTTGGGATAATATCCGATTTACCAATAGAAATGCTCGCGAGAAAGATGGAGGAGATTCGGAGCGCCATGAAGGAACTCGGTTACCCCTTTGAAGATCCCCTATTGACCCTCAATACCCTTACAGGTGCGGCCATTCCGTTTTTAAGGATCTGCGAGGAGGGCCTGGTGAACCTCAAGGATGGTCAAACGGTAGGCCTTATCGTCAAAGAAGGCCTGGATTAGCTCTCGGGGGTAATCAGATTTACTGTAGGTAAATTTGTCTGGTATCGTGTCAATACCCTTTTATTCAACGCTGAAGAGAACTTCATCTAATCATCCCTCTTCAACAAAGAAACCTATGATAACCACCGTTGCAATGGCCATTGCACCGCCAAAGAGGAAGGGAGCGCTGGGAAGGATGGAAAAGAGAATCCCCGCTATGATGCTGGCCGGGAGCAATCCCACTCCCACAATGGTGTGGTAGAACCCCAGGGCAGTTGCCCTTGAACCCATTGGCGAAATGTCGGAGACAAATGCCTTCTCTACCCCCTCGGTCATCGCGTAATAGACGCCATAGGTGGGCCAGAAGAGCCACAAGAGGAAGTTAGTCTCACGGCTGATAAAACCGAACGCGATGTATACTACTGCATACAGGCTATATCCCGCCATGAGCACCCTTTTTCTTCCAATCCTGTCCGAGAGGGAACCGAACGAAGTTGCCAGGAGGGAGGTAGAGAGGTTAAATACAAGGTACATGAGAATAACCGTGGATAGGGCATGGCACAAGTTCATGCTGCGCAGCAGGAGGAATTGATTTGAGGAATTTCCGAGGGTAAAGATAAGCTGGGCGAGAAAGAAGACCCGCAGGTTTTTATCGTAGCCGCGAGGATCCAGTTTCGGCTTTGGCTTCTCCTGGGTGTCCTGAACGATGTGGGCCTTGGTCTCCTTGACGAAGAAGAGGAACACTACCCCTATCAGCGCGGGAATAATGGAGATGAGAAAAAGGAGATAAAAGGCAGTGAGATCCGTGAGCGTCTTTGTCACGGGATCCATAAACCGGAGAACCAGAAAAAAGCAGATAAGCGCGCCAAGTGTAGCACCGGCGAAATCCATGCCCCTGTGAAAGCCGAAGGCCTTTCCCTGAGCCTCCGTTGGGGTGGATTCAGAGATCAGTGCATCCCGGGGCGCGGTCCTGATGCCCTTGCCCACACGGTCGAGGAAACGGGCGAGGAGGATGAAGTACCAGCCGAAAGAGGCCAGAAGCAGCAGTAGCTTTGCCAAACCCGACGTGCTGTAACCGGCAATAGCGGGAAGTCTCCTTTTTTGAATCCTGTCGGAATAGTAGCCAAAGAAAACCTTGAGCAGGCTTGCCGTGGATTCTGCAATCCCCTCTATGATTCCGAGGATAGGGCCAAGCAACGCCCTTTGAGAGGCCATAATCATGCTCACGAATGCCTGTATGAGAGGGTAGATCATCTCAGAGGAGATGTCCGTAAAAAAGGAGGTAAAACCGGTGAGGAAAACATTTCGCGTGATTGCCTTTTTCTCTCTAGTGTTCAGCAAAGGTTTCCTTTATTCTTCAAAGAGTTCATTAAATAATTCCCGTGCCTTTTCTCTGGAAGACTCTAGGACTTTTTCTCCTTGAGGAGTAATTGAATAATATTTTCGGATTTTCCCATTTACATTTATTTTTTCTGTGTGCAAATACCCCTCCTTCTCCAATTTATGAAAGACAGGATAAAGCGTACCGAAGGAGATATCATATCCGTGACGAAGGAGCTCTTCCCGAAATTCCTTTCCAAATATCTTCTCTTTGCTGGCATGATAGAGGATATGAATTTTAATAAATCCTAGAAATAAATTCCTTAACAGTCCAGTGTTCATTATTATCCTTTGAAATAATATCAAAAATAGATATCGTATTTCGATATTATAAATACATTCCCATTTACTGTCAATTGCTTATTGCAAATTTGCATATTCACTATTATTATAAAAATAAGCTGATGCTTGCTATTTTGAAGGGCAATAGTAGTGATATTTTTAAATAGGATGTTTGGACGCATTCAAAGAATCTTTCAAGTTGTGTACATTTCAAGTCTCGCATTCTCATTGGCCTGTCTCCTTTCATCGGCGGGGTGTGCCAGGAGAGAGGCACTAGAGGAGCCTGTTCCAACAAAGAGATGGACGTGTGACAGAAAGGCCGATGAGGCCCTTAAGAGGCACGATTACAAAGAGGGCATTCATCTTCATCGAAAATTTCTTGAGACCGAACCCGGGAATGCACTTGCCCTGTACCATCTTGGATATGCCTATGGGCATACGGGAGATCATGAACGGGAGGTGTTATTCTACGAACGTGCTGCTGCGCTCGGGTTTGAAGAGGACAATATCTTCTTTAACCTGGGGATGGCATACGGGGAAATGAACAGGATAGAGGAGGCCATCAAGGCCTTTCAAAAGGCACTGGATCTCGATCCTGACAGCGCGGATAACCACTTTGGGCTGGCCCTCGCGTACCAGAGAGGCGTCGCCGACCGTCTTGCGGAGGAGGAGTTCCTGAAGGCCATCGAACTCGATCCCTCGCACGTGGATGCGCGATTGTACCTGAGCATGCTCTATGCGGATAGGGGGGATATGCAAAAGGCCGCTTCTCAGCTCAGGCATATCCTGAAGATCGATCCATCCAATAGCGGTGCGCGCGAGTTCCTTAAGAGGATTGAGGGAGAATAGAGCGCCCTATTGTTCGCCTGTAGCACCTGAAAAAGATACTAACTGTCAGCTAAAGGATGGCGAACATGTTCGGAACTCCTGAAGGGACGTTAGCTCCCTTCAGGAGTTCCGATTCCATTGTTGTTAGTTGATTCTACTTCTGTGAAATTGCCTTCAGGAGCAGGAAAATCACCACGCCCTTGCGGTTTGCTTACCATGTCCTCGTGCGGCCGTATCCTCGGGCCCCTGGCCTTTTCACATCGCCTCTGTAATCCCAGCCCGGCC
>QMLW01000003.1 GCA_003646935.1 Deltaproteobacteria bacterium | reverse complement strand
CTGATCACATCGGGTGCTCTTGCCCTTGTGAAAAGCCTCCTGAACGATGGATGGATCGATCACGCGAGGGATACGGGCGAGTATTTCAAGAAAGGGCTCCATGAGCTTCAGCGAAAATACAGTCATATTCAGGAGGTTCGGGGGCTGGGCCTTATTCTCGGGCTGGCGTTGGACAGAGAAGGCAGCGAGATCGTGGATACCTGCGCGGACAAGGGATTCTTGATCAACTGCGTCCAAGAAAGGGTTCTCAGGTTCGTCCCCCCGCTGATCGTCTGCGAGAATGAGATCGACCAGTTAGTCACCTGCCTTGATGAGATATTCGCCACACAAGGGGGCTGACATCCGAGCGATGTGAGGCCCATGTGCCGCTCGCTCTCCTTTCACTCGCCTGAATGATAGAAAGCGTTAGAGTTGGGTGAGGTAGTGTGAATTTAGGCATTGAATTTTCTCTCGATTTAGTGCATGTAAAATGCCTTATCTATTTTTTCACGGATACATCGACACTTGTATTGAACATGGCTCACTGAGAAACGAGAGTGAACGATGACTCAAGACATACAAAAGATCGTGCTGTCCTATTCCGGTGGTCTGGACACATCGCTGAGGATTAACGCCCCATGGAAGATATGGGATTTCAAGGGAAGGGAAAATCTTCAATTATGAGCGGCAAAGGAATTACATGGTTGCTTTTCTTTTTTCTACTGCTCCTCATAGTGATGGGTTGTGGGAGAAAAGCCCCCCCTACCCTCCCTGAAAAACCCTCTTCTCTGAGTTTGGGATTTGAAACCGGAGTAAAGATGCAAAAACCAATTAATATAAGATATATCATCTCTGATAACGCCCATAGGCCTAGGTTTTATTAGACGAAGTAAAAGGAGGATTCAATGATGAAAGGTATGCCGAATATGGGTAATTTGTTGAAGACGGCTCAAAAACTCCAGGAGAGGATGGCAAAGCTCCAAGAAGAACTCGGTGAAAGGAAGGTCGAGGCCTCGGCCGGAGGCGGGATGGTCACCGTGGTGGCAAGCGGGAAACAGGATATTGTCTCAATAAAAATAGATCCCGAGGTAGTGGACGCAAATGATGTTGAGATGCTTGAGGATCTCGTGTTGGCAGCAGTCAATGATGCACTGTTTCAGGCAAAACAGATGGTAACAGAGGAAATGAGCAAATTGACCGGCGGTGTATCAATACCAGGAATAATGTAATTTCTGGAGGCTCGGTAGAAAACGAGAAACGATTATGGGCATTTATCCTCCATCCTTGGGTAACCTCATCGATCAATTCAGCAAGTTACCCGGTATTGGAAAAAAATCAGCGGAGAGACTGGCGCTTCATGTGTTGAGAAGTCCACGGGAACTCGCTGAAAGCCTCGCCCAAGGCCTTGTGGAGGTTAAGGAAAAAATACGCTTCTGCTCCATATGCTTTAATCTCACCGATAACGATCCATGTCCTATCTGCACGGATGAAAGAAGGGCAAACGGCGTTTTGTGTGTCGTCGAAGGGCCTGGAGATCAACTGGCTATTGAAAAATCGGGCGCCTTCAGCGGGAGATATCACATCCTTCAGGGCGTTCTCTCACCTCTCGACGGTATCGGTGCAGAGGATCTGCGTATCGCAGAGCTTATGTCCCGCATCCGAAAGGAAAATGTCAGGGAGGTCATCCTCGCCATCAATCCCACCGTGGAAGGAGAGGCCACTGTTTCTTATATAACGGATCTCCTCAACGAGAAAGGCCTGAATGTCACGAGAATGGCCCTGGGTATTCCCCTGGGTGGCGACCTCAAATATATGGACAGCATGACCATTAAACGGTCCATTGATAACCGATCCTCCTGTGCCTCATGATCTCCCAGTTGGCCATCCATAAACTCGTCCAAATCCTGGGCGAGGAACATATCCTCACCAAAACAGTGGATCTCAGTCCCTTCTCACACGATGCAACAAATCAGGATTTCGTCCCAGATGCGGTCGCATTTCCACAGGATGCGGATCAGATATCGAAAATTCTTCAGCTCGCCAATGAGGAACTCTTTCCCGTAATACCCCGCGGGGCCGGAAGCGGTATGAGTGGGGGTGCGGTGGCTGTACGAGGAGGCCTCGTGCTCTCAATGGAAAGACTGAACAAGATCCTTCTCATCGATGAGGAAAACCTGCTGGCCAAGGTAGAGCCGGGTGTGGTAACCGCGCATCTCCAGGAAGAGGTCGAAAAATGCGGCCTCTTTTATCCGCCCGATCCCGCGAGCCTCGATGTCTCAACCATTGGCGGTAATGTTGCCGAGTGTGCCGGGGGACCACGTGCGGTCAAATATGGTGTGACGAGGGACTATGTGATGGGCCTCAAGGTGGTGCTTCCCACCGGTGATAGTATCACCACAGGGGTGGAAACCGCCAAGGGCGTGGTAGGCTATGATCTTACCAGGCTCATCGTCGGCTCAGAAGGCACCTTAGCCGTTATTGTGGAGATAATCCTCAAGCTTCTCCCCAAACCCGAGATGAAAAGGACGATGCTGATACGCTTCTCGGATATAGCGGCTTCAGCACGGTGCGTATCTAAGATCATCAGGGAAAAGGTCGTCCCAACCACTATAGAATTCTTAGACAGCCTTTCCGTGGAATGCGTGAGGGATCAGGTGCCCTTCGAACTTCCACTGGATGATTCCACCTTACTTTTGATCGAGGTGGATGGCGACTCAGATCAGATCGACCACAATACAAGGCTCATCGAAGCCCTGTGCAGGAAGATTGGGAGCGTTGAGTTTCGGCTCGCTAAAGACAAGGAGGAGGCGGAAGAGCTCTGGAAGGCGCGGAAAAATCTATCGCCATCCCTTCAACGGCTTCGGCCGCACAAGATCAACCAGGATGTGGTGGTTCCCCGGAGCAGGCTCCCCGATTTCGTTATAGCCCTCTCGGGGATCGGGCGAAGATACGCCCTTCCCATACCCTCCTTTGGGCACGCAGGCGACGGCAATATCCATGTCAACATCATGTATGATGCCGATGACAAAAACGAGACAGAAAGGGCACACCAGGCCCTTCAGGAGATTCTGAGGCTCACCCTGGATCTCAGGGGTACCCTCTCGGGTGAGCATGGCGTTGGCATAAGCAAGAAGCCGTACATCGGCATGGAGATAACGCCAACTGCCCTGGAGCTTATGAGGAAGATAAAGAAGGCCTTTGATCCCAACGGCATCCTCAACCCCGCCAAGATATTTGATGAGGCATAGAGGATTCAGATTCTGGCTCTCGTGTGGGACAGCAGCGATGCTGCGCCATCATCCATCACGAGATATACACTCCTGGTCATAAGTTTCACGAGGGATGCCGGTAGCCTGCTTTCGCTGTCCTCAACTATCTCTCTTACAGCCCCGGCCTTTTCCGAACCGGTAACGAGGAATATGATACGTCTTGCATTGGTCAGTACCGGCAGCGTAAGGCTTATCCTCTTCACACTTTTCCGCTGCCATCCCCAAGGTGGCTTCCTCCGTGTCAACGCGATGAACATTGTCTTTTGGGATGTCTACGCTGAAAGTGCTTTGTAAAAATCGATACCCATACGGACCGCGGCCTCGAGAGCCTTTCCTTCATCTCCTTAAGGCTTCGTGCACCCTCGGCTCCGGATGCCTCGGCCTTTTGGACGGCGGTCTCAAACAGGTCATAGGCGATAACCCTGTGGTTTCCCCTGAGAAGACGGGTGGCCATATGTAAGCCCATTCGACCCAATCCAACCATTGCCAATTCCATGATAAACCTCCGTACATCTCCCCTTAAGCCTCTATGCTCTCGCGGAGCGCCGCCACGTTCTGGGCAACCGAGGCTCGATCGTTATAGATGCTTGAGCCGGCCACCAGCACTGTGGCCCCAGCGCTCACAATGAGCGGTGCGGTGGTGGTATCGACTCCGCCGTCCACGGCAATGGGTAGCGCTAATCCCCGCTTTTCCAGCATCTCACGGATACGACTTATTTTATCGAGTTGGCTGCGGATAAATTGCTGTCCACCGAACCCGGGATTCACCGTCATTACCTGGATTATGTCAGCCATATCCAATACTTCCTCCAACACGCTTGCTGGTGTGGCGGGGTTTATTGCCAGCCCCGCCTCTGCCCCCAGCTCACGAATATGCCCTAGGGTGCGGTGCAGGTGTGTGCAGGCCTCGTAGTGCACGAAAAGCCTATCCGCCCCCTCCTCAACGAATTCCTCTAGGTAGTGCTCCGGCTCCACGATCATGAGATGGATATCGAGCATAAGGCTCACCGCGCTGCGAAGTGCCCTCACCATGCCCTGCCCAAAGGTTATGTTCGGCACAAATCGCCCGTCCATGATATCCACCTGAATCCCATCCACCCCCGCCACCTGGGCCTCCCGAGCCTGTTCGCCCAATCGCAGATAATCCGCTGACAACACAGAAGCCTCAATCGCTATCATCGCCCTCTCCTTTCCACATCAATGTTACGTACACAGCATGCTAAGATGTCACACTAAGCCCTCTGTCAGCTGTGTAAGTCCTCCTATGAGATCCCTTTCGAAATGAAAGCGAATCACCTTTCGACCGCGGCTTATGAGGGCCTGCCGGTCACCTATAGCCTGGGCTGCCTTGAGCACTCCAAAGCTCATCGAAGATTCATGAGAGCCGGCCTCATCGGGAATCTCCGCATCGCGTGGAGCATCAGCGGTGAACTGCAAAAAAAGCCCCTTTCCAGCATCGCCCTTGTGGAGCTGACCCGTGGAGTGGAGAAATCGCGGTCCGAAGCCTAGCGCGGTGGCCAACCGAAATCGATCACGAAGGCCTGTTCTCAGGTTCTGCAATGCCTCATGGACTTCGAGTGTCGGCTGAAGGAAGGCTTGAAGCGCGATGTAGGATCCTGATTGCGCAGCGCCGAGAAATCTCGTGAGCGCCTCGAAGGGATTTCCCGCCGTAATCTCCCCATATACGGCAATCCCGTCAGCGCTCAGGACCGGCGTCTCTAGGGGGAGCGATCCTTTTTCCGTATATTCCGCCACCACCTGCCGGGCCAAGGACTTTGCTGCCTCCACATTAGGCTGATCAAAGGGGTTGATACCCAATCGGTGTCCGCCTACAGCCACGGCCATCTCCCATAGAAAAAACTGCCCGCCGAGGTCATATGTATCATTCAGAGATAGGCGAACCACGGGATGTCCCGCACCTTCCAGCTCCGCCACTGCTCGTTCGTATACCTCATCGCCCTCCAGGCGCATGTATACGAAGAGGCGATCCGCTCCATAGCTTGTGGGTGGGCCAACTTTCTCCCAAACCACCGGCAGGATTCCTCTATCCTCCTTGCCGGTGCTCTCCGCGATGAGCTGCTCTACCCAATCGCCGAAGCTCTCGATCTGGAGCGAGCTGATCAGCGTTACCTTATCCCTCCCCGACATAGCCAGCTCTCCCAATACCGCACCGAGGCGTGCTCCGTGGTTGTATCCCTCCACGTGACTGTTGCATGCCTCACAGTTACCCACCATAGTCGTTGCACGATCGAGCAAGGTTCCTATATCCATGCCGATAAGCGCCGCGGGAACAAGGCCGAAGTACGAGAGCGCTGAATAGCGACCCCCGATGTCCGGATCATTGAGGAAGCACTCGCGAAACCGGTAGCGACGGGCAAGATCGACCAGCGGTGTGCCCGGATCGGTGATGGCAATGAAGTGTTCTCCTACCCTTTCCTCGCCAACCGACTCCCTGAGCCAGTTGTAGAAGAACTTAAAGAAGGAAAGGGTCTCCACCGTGGTGCCGGACTTGGTGGATACGATGAAAAGCGTACGCGAGGGCACAAGCCTCTCAACATGAGCCAATATCGCACCTGGATCGGTGCTATCAAGCACCGCCAGATCAAGGTACCCCTCATTCACGCAGAAGGTCTTCCGAAATACCTCGGGTGCCAGGCTGGATCCACCCATACCCAGGAGCAAGGCGTCTGTATACCCATCCTTACGAACTCCTTCTACAAAACCAGTAATGCGCTCAACGCTCTCGGCCATTACCTCTGGGCTATGAAGCCAGCCCAGACGGTTGGTGATCTCCGCAGGGTCATGCTTCCACACGGTGTAATCATGGCCCCATATACGGGAAATAATCCTGTTTTCCGTCAACTCCACCAAGGCCTTGTCAACATTGCGCTGGTAGGGCCCCAGATTGTATTCCACTGCTTTTACGAGCGCTTTCATCTACGGCCTCCTATGATAAACGGCACGTACTCCGTCGTAAGATATTTAGTCACGGTGAATTTCCCTTAAGCAATCCTCTCGCAGCTTGGGCAACGCGCTCTGCGGTGATGCCGAACTTCTCATAGAGGACCGAAGCGGGCGCGCTCGCACCAAAGCTCTCCATTCCCACCACTGCTCCCTCTAAGCCCACATAGTGCTCCCAGCCCAGCTTTATGCCGGCCTCGACAGCAACCCGAGCCCTCACCGTGGAGGGCAAGACACCCTCTCGATACTCGGCAGGCTGCTGGTCGAAGAGCTCCCAGCTGGGAAGCGAAACGACCCTCACATTCACGCCCTCATCGGCAAGTTGCTTACCCGCCTCAAGGGCGATGTGCACCTCGGAGCCGGTACCGATCAAGATGGCCTCTGGCTCGTCCTTTCCCGACTGCCATAGAATGTAGCCACCCCGGTGCAGTTCCCTTGCCGGTCCTTGTTTGGACCGATCAAGCACCGGCACGCCCTGTCTGGTAAATATAAGAGCAGTCGGTCCATCGGCTTTCACCAGGGCAGCTCTCCACGCCTCTACTGTCTCCGCTGCATCCGCGGGACGTATGACGGTCAGGTTGGGGATGGCACGGAGGTTCATCAGCTGCTCGATGGGCTGATGCGTTGGGCCGTCCTCGCCTAGCCCGATGCTATCATGGGTGAAGATATAGATGACGTGCGCCTCGGATAGCGCTGCCAAACGAATGGGAGGTCGCATGTAGTCCGAGAAAACCAGAAACGTTGCGGTATAGGGTATAAAACCCCCGTGCCTTGCCATGCCCAGCGTAAGAGCACCCATTGCGTGCTCCCGGACACCGAAATGCACATTGCGCCCTTCGTAGCCCCACTCGCCTCCAACCATCCCCTGAACATCCTGGCTTGCCCTCTCTGGCATCTCAAAATCGCCTAAGTCCTTGATCCACGAGAAGGTAGAGGGATTAAGATCAGCCGATCCCCCCATGATATCAGACACATTCCGTGCTAGGGCTTGCAGAACGGCCTCCGATGCCTTGCGGGTTGCAATACCTTTGGCGTCCGCTTGAAAGGAGGGAAGCTCCGCATCCCATTCCGCTGGAAGCTCTCCCCGCATCCTTCGGCTGAATTCCTCTGCCATCTCCGGATAGGCCCCGCGATATCTCGCAAAGTCCTCCTCCCATTCCTCCTTCTTTTCCCACCCGGTGCTCAAGGCGCCTCTGAAATGCTCGGACACGTCCTCCGGTATGTAGAAATCGGGCTCGGCAGGCCAGCCCAGGTTCTTCTTCGCCGCCAGCACCTCCTCTTCTCCAAGCGGCGAGCCATGGGTCCCGAAGGTGCCTTGCTTATTTGGCGCCCCGTACCCGATGACGGTTTGTACCGATATAAGCGATGGCTTTGCGGTATTCTCTCTCGCTGCGTGGAGCGCCGCATCGATGGCACCGACATTATTTCCCTCCTCGACCCTGTGCACGTGCCATCCTTGGGCCTGAAACCGCATTTCCACGTCCTCGGTAAAGGCAAGTGCGGTTGAACCCGCGAGCGAGATGCGGTTGTCATCGAACAGCACGATCAATTTCCCCAGCCCGAGATGTCCTGCCAGTGAACATGCCTCAGAGGATACCCCCTCCATGAGATCGCCGTCGCTGGCAATCACATAGGTGAAGTGATCGACAATACCATGGCCAGGACGATTGTAGCGAGCTGCGAGGTGTGCCTCGGCAAGGGCCATACCCACTGCGTTGCTGATTCCCTGGCCAAGAGGCCCGGTGGTCACCTCTACTCCGGGCAGAAGATGGCTCTCCGGGTGGCCTGCAGTTCTGCTTTCCCACTGGCGGAAGGACTGCAGTTCCGAGAGGGGGAGGTCGTACCCGGTGAGATGAAGGAGGGCATATAACAGCATCGACCCATGGCCTGCAGAGAGAATAAACCGATCGCGATCTACCCAGTAAGGATCACCGGGGTGGTGTTTGAGATGCCTCGTCCACAGTACATAGGCCATTGTTGCCGTCCCCATGGGCATGCCTGGATGACCTGATTTGGCCTTCTGCACAGCATCGGTAACCAGAAAACGAATGGTGTTGATACAGCGTTGATCGATTGAGGTCTGTTCGTTCATCTCGGCTTCTCCTTTCTAATCCGCGGTCACGCTCGCGCTATCTCCAGCCCGTAAAGCGCCGCACCCATAAGCGCGATCTTGGGGTTACAAATCACATGCACGGGTATTTTTGATACCAGCTCTGAAAAACGTCCCTTGTTCCTGAAGCGCTCCATAAAGGTTCCTTCATCGAGCAGCGATAGAATGCGGGGGGGAATGCCCCCGCCGAGGTACACCCCTCCGGTTGCCATTACCTTGAGTGCGAGATTTCCCGCCTCGGCCCCAAGGGCGGAGATAAAGATCTCAAGCGTGGTGCTGCATAGCTCACACCTCCTCTCAGCGCTGAGCGCCGTATTGACGATAACGGGGGTCGGATCATCCGCCGCACTCAGTTGCTCTGCTAGCCAATCCTGCTCCTGTGCATAGCCGCTTTCCTTGAGGTAGGCATATAGGTTGGGCAACCCCTGACCGGAGCATACGCGCTCTAGGCTCACATGACCGAACTTCTCTCGGAGGTAGCGCAGTAAGTCTATAACTAAGTCGCTGTTTGGCCCGAAATCTGCGTGCCCACCCTCCGAAGGGCATGCACGGTACCGCTTTCCTTCCCATATGAGAAAGGCCTCTCCAAGACCCGTGCCCGGCGCGATCACGGCCATGGCACCCCGGTGAACCGGAGTTCCTTTGTTGAGGGTATGTAGATCCTCCCTATCAACCAGGGTCACGCCATAGGCGATGGCCTCCAAATCGTTCATGATCGTCACTGAGTCTATGCCGATCGTCTTCCTTAAACGGGCCTCCTCGATAACCCACGGTAGGTTCGTGATCCTTGCCCTGCCTCCGACCACTGGACCGGCAACGCCGAAGCTCGCGCGCTCTATCTCGATTGATGCCCCTGAGAGGAACTCGCTCACCAGTTCCTCCAGGCTCGAAAACCGAAGGCTGGGGAGCGTGGACTCAATGAACGGTTTTCGAGGGCCACCGTCTACCGAGTATATGCCGAGGTTCGTCTTGGTAGCGCCAACGTCACCTGCCAGTAGCATGGCTTTCTCTCCTTGCTCAACAACCTCACAGTATAGAGAAATCTGCTAAAATTATATGTTCCTGTGATCATGATATTGCGCACATCTGACCATCGTCTGGTCCGGCTAGTGTACTCATGTAGCACAGCGTCATCAATAATTAAATCAATGGATCTATCCAAATCTCGATTTTAAATAGAAGAATAGATGTTATAATATTTAATATTATCGATTAATTATGCTATATAGTTTAACTTTAAAGTTATATTTATTATTTTGCTCATCACTTTTTTAATGTAATCATGAACTATTTGCCTTATAGTTGCCGAGAATTATATTAACTCGGTGGTGATAATTGAATGGTGGACAAGACTACCTCAGGAACCGTGACAACAATCAGTGCATTTCTCCTGTGGGGATTCTTTCCCATATACTGGAAGATCCTGAGACACGTGCCTGCAACTCAGATCCTGGCACATCGCGTGATCTGGTCACTGGTGTTTCTAGCAATACTGCTCTCCATCCACCGTCGCTGGAGAGAGGTTAAGATCTTTACCCCGTTCTGCCCAAACACACTCATATTCATCGTCACCGCATTAATCCTTGGAAGCAACTGGTTAACGTATATATGGGCGATCAACTCGGATCAGATCGTCGAGTGTAGCCTGGGATATTTTATCAATCCCCTGGTAAATATCTTTCTGGGCATGGTCTTCCTTCGGGAACGCCTGTATCGGTGGCAGATGCTCTCGTTGATTCTCGCGCTCACGGGAGTGCTGTTTCTGATCCTTCAATATGGCCGGCTTCCTTGGATCGCGCTCGTGCTTGCCTTTACATTCGGGACCTATGGCCTGCTCCGAAAAACCTCCAGGGCGGGGTCAATGGTTGGCCTGTTCTTCGACACCGCAGTCCTAGCACCCGTTTTTCTCACCTACCTCATCATTCTCGCTTCCCATGAATCAGGTGCCTTCCTTTCTATTGACCCAAAAACCGATATACTGCTCATGGGATCAGGTATCGTTACTGCTGTGCCGTTGCTCCTCTTCGCCTACGGTGCACGGAGAATACAGTACTCGGCAGTCGGGTTCTTCCAATATATCGCCCCCACGGGCCAGTTACTCATCGGGGTACTTCTTTATGGAGAACCATTCACATCGACACATGCTGTCTCCTTTGGCCTCGTATGGACGGCGATCGTGATCTACTCTTACTCGACCTTTGCCCTGTACAAGGGATCTTTGCCCCCATCTAAAAAGGAAGGCTAAACAACGCTATTAACCCCGTAATCCTTATCGTCATTATCTCAGTGCTGGGACCCATCATAGGATCTCTGATCGGGGTGTTGAAGCGACCAACGCTGGCGTACATGTGCAACATGCTCTGCTTTGCGGCCGGGGTAATGCTGGGTATCTCGTTTTTGGAACTCATCCCCGAGAGCATCCATATCTCATCGGTGGGCGTATGCGTCGGCGGGCTAGTTACCGGGTCCCTGGTTATGTACGGCGTAGACCGCATTATACCCCACATTCACCCAGAGCTCTGCGCTCAGGAGCAAGGGTGCAACCTCCAGCGTACTTCAGTATACCTCATCCTGGGCATATTCCTCCACAACTTCCCCGAGGGCATGGCGATTGCTATAGGCGCGGTAACGGAAGTAAAGGTCTCATTCATCATTGCCCTTGCCATCGCTATTCACAATATACCCGAGGGCATCTGTACCTCAGCGCCTTTCTATCACACCACCGGCAATCGTCTGAAGTCCTTCCTTGTCTCCTCTTCCACCGCCGTGCCCATATTGATCGGATATCTGTTGGCTCGACACCTATTCGGGTATATTACGCCAACGGTCATCGCCTTTATCATCGGGGCAACAGCAGGCCTTATGATCTACATCACTGTTGACGAAATCATCCCTAACTCCTGCGCGGGAACCGACCACCAGACCATATTCTTCCTTCTCTCGGGGATCATCTTCGTGATCCTCTTGGGCCTCATTTGAACCTGGATCGAAATCATAAGAAATGGCGGGATACCGAGGAGATTGGCGGGAGCTCAATCCACCCGAGGCGGACAAGCCCGCCAGAGGCAAGGGTTCGATACGCCTGAGGCGCATAACCCCGCCACAAAAACGGCGGGTAAGCAAAGTAAATTACGTTCTGTAACCACCAGATGGGAGTAACATGATGAATCCCTACATCAACTATGAGGGCAAAAGGATTAAATTTTCCCTTCCCCGTGGTTGGGTTTCGATGGTCCATGAAGATAGGCCACCTGTGCCGGCTGTGGCCGATCTTTCAAAGGAAATCAGGCATGCGCTTGACCATCCCATTGGATCACCGAGGATTGAAGAGCTCGCCCGTCCCGGCATGGATGTGGTACTGCTTTTCGATGATCTCCAGCGGCCCACACCAGCCCACGTCGCCATCCCTGAGATAATGGATCGTCTCAACCGGGCGGGTATTCCGGACGAGCGGATCACTGGAATATGTGCCGTAGGAACTCATCCGATTCCCACCATGGATCAACTGAACATCAAGGTCGGTAATGAGGCCTTTACCCGTTTGAACGATCGCTTAATTTCCCACGATCCACACTCCAAAGACAACATCATTATCGGAAGGACCCACCGCGGTACCATCGTTCAAGTGAACCAACGCGTTGCGTTCGCCGATCTGATTATCGGCCTGGGGGAGTGCATGCCACATCCTGTGGCTGGCTTCGGCGGTGGATGCAAGATCATCATGCCCGGGGTGTGTTCCTACCGTTCCGTGGCCGATCATCATTTCACCTGGATGCGACATCGAAATAGCAGGGTGAACCTCTTGGACGGTAATCCCTTCTACGAGGAGAGCGTCGATGGTGGACGTCTGTCGCGTCTGGCCTTCAAGCTCGATCTCATCATCAACGAGAAAAAAGAGGTAATTAAGGAAAAATCCGAGAAGTTCACGGTCTTCCATGTAACCGAGGGCCTTACTGCCGAACAGGTAGCCACCATGAGATTTTCATACTGCCCGGACCTCCAAGAGGCTATCAATCGAATCTCCGAGACAATGCCCAAGGCGGACGTGGCCATCTTCCCGTCAGGGGGCACCATTATTCCAGAAGTCCAACAGTAGCACCCACCGTCCAAGGGACGGGCACATCACGCCACTTCTAAAGAAATTTTCAAAGTATACCGCAACATCTTATCGCCACGCATACTGAACGCCAAAACTAGCTTAACAATCAACAATCAACAATGCGTATTGACTGTACGTCACAACATATGTATACTTTTATATCTTGCACCACAATGCGCCCGGAGAGGCGGAACAATGCCATCCTTACGAAACGTATAAGCTTCATTCCACGATGACCAAAGACGAGGACAAAACGATTCATTGGAATAAGGTCTCCGATCAGTCTTCCTCCGATGAGGAGTCTGAACAGGGCAATACAGCGCAGTTATCCAGGAAAAAGCTATTCGGCGAAATCCCAATTAGACAGCAGGCCTTTTTGGAAATCGTAGGCCGCAGTGAAGACAATGAGGTTATCGAGCTGGGGGAGCAGGAAATCATTATCGGTCGGGGCCCTGATTGCAGGCTCCGACTCCCATCCGAGACCGTGTCCAGAAAACATGCCCGGATCTTCTTCCGCAATGATGAGTACTATATCGAGGACCTAGGCAGCACCAACGGCACCTATGTGAACGACATACGGGTCGTAAAATGTGCCCTGAGAAAAAATGACCTCATCTATATTGGGGGAGTAAAAATCCTGTTCAACGAATAGAGGGCCTTAAAGCGGCATGCCACACATTGGTCAAGTTAATCCTCTGGTCACCTTCTGGGGAACGAGGGGATCTATCTCCACTCCCGGCCGAACTACCGAACGATACGGAGGCAACACCTCTTGTGTGACCATCCTCTATAAGAACACCCACATAATTCTTGATGCCGGTACCGGCATCAGGAACTTTGGCCTGGATATTCGAGATGAGTTAGGCAGGCCTGAAAGCCAGCAATCCCTCCACCTGTTCTTGAGCCATACCCACTGGGATCATATCCAAGGCCTGCCCTTCTTTCAGCCCGCCTATAACAAGGACGCCATAATCACTATCTATGGAAGCCCCTATAAGGAAAAGTTCCTCGCCTCCGTGCTCAAAGGTCAAATGGACAAAGAGTATTTTCCCGTGAGCATGACGGTATTCTCAGCGGATATTCGCATCAGGGAAATATCCGAAGAGACCATACGCTTCGATGATTTTACTATGCTTTGGCAGGAACAGGTTCACCATCCCGGAGGCTCCGTGCGCTATGGCTTACAAATAAACGGAAAAAAGATAATCTATGCCACGGATGTGGAGCTAGATCGCATCTTCCAGGGGAATTCGAGCAATGATGAAGAAAAGGCCCTGGCTCGGCAATACCTCGAATTTGTGCATAACGCCGATCTGTTGATCGCCGATGGCCAGTTCACAGAGGAGGAATACTCGAGCAAGGTGGGATGGGGGCATACCTCTATTCCGCTACTTCTGGATGTCGCCTATGAAGCCCAAGTTAAGCAGCTGGCCATCTTCCACCATGACCCACAACATTCAGACAAGTTTCTGGATGAATTCTGGATGGCAAACAGATCCAGGTTTCACTCCACCTACGAGAAGATGGATATCTTCTGGGCCAGAGAGGGCCTTACGCTGGAAATATAGTATCTTCCATACCCCTACGTCACCCCGCGAGATCACCCTTTGGCGAAGAGTGCCGCCCCGAGAGCACCCACGATCTGAGGTTCTGTATACACGCGGAGTTTTGCCGCCATCACCTCCAGGAATCGTCCGGTACCAGCCGCGCACTTATCGTTCATGGTAAAGTCAAGCACCTTCCCTGCATCACCAATGCGGATCACCTTTGAGTCCTGACCGCCTATGTCAAGGACAGTGCCTGTGTCTGGAAAAAGATGCTGTGCCCCGAGGGCGTGACATGAGATCTCGGTAACCCTTCTCTCGGCAAAGGGCACGGATATCCTTCCATATCCCGTTGCCACGATATTTTCTACAGCGTTGCGACGTATGCCCGCAGCCGACAGTGCCTTGTTAAAGGCCTCTTCTGCTGCCTCAGTGCTGTTCGCACCGGTTTCCACGATACTGTAACCGGAGATCTCACCTCCTGGATCGAGGATGACCGCCTCTGTACTGAGGGCTCCCACATCAGCCGTTTCCGTTCATCCCTTATGGCCCCAATGCCCTGGGCTACCCTTTCCTTAAGCTCATCGAGGAGCGCTCGATAGTATTCCAGGGCTGCCGGTAGGCCTCTCAGGGACACAATCGGCGCCAGATGGTTAAAGGCATCGAAGATGGTCATGGGAGACGGCCGGGCCTTCATAGTGGATAAGACCTTTCCCCAGGTAACTGAAGCCTCCTTGGCGATACGTGTTATCTCCTGAAACCGTTTATGATGAAAGCGCCTCTTCGAGATTTGCTCCAACAGGGGAATCATCTCCTCGAGCTGCCGGACCATATAGCTGATATCCCCCTCCTTGATCTCACCGAAATTGTACGGCGTATCAAAGAGGATGAGCGGGATCTTCCAGTATTCGGCCAATGCCCTGTACCAGTACACCACCGTCTGGCAGATCTTATTTGAGGCGAACAACAAATCGGGTTTCGGCAGTCGACCAACCGGTGTTTTCCCGGAAAAGTAATGTCCCAGGTCGATTCGGGCATACGAACAGAGATCTTGATGATACCCGTGTTCCTCGGCCTCTGAACAGAGTTGAGGTCCGAGCTTTTGCGCTCCGCACAGGGCAGCGTGGTTCTCAGGATAGAAGGTATAAAAGCCAAAGGGCCTCAGGATTTCCACCGGTGCACCGCTGGTTACCCATGCAACAGGCTTGGCACCTTCCGCATAGCGCGACAATAGATAATGAGTTGCCATGATCTCCTTGAGACGGCTATTGCACTTGAGCGGAGGCCCAAGAGAGGGGCTCTGTCTCCTCGGATGCCCCTTCTTGCCCCTTGCTGATAACCGCATGAGCGCTGGCACGCCCATATCCTTCATGAGATGATATCTGATCTTTCTCGATACCGACATTGTCTTCCCTACCGCATCATCTCCGCAAAGGCCTCGATCCGGGTGGTGAGTTGTCCTGTTAACCCCTGGTTGGGCTCTACGTCAACAACCAGGGTCGGCAGGCCCCTTTCTTTCAATCCCTCTATGAGATGGGGCAGATCGAACAGCTCAGGTTCACAGAACTTGAACATGCAAAAGATCACCCCCTTGGCATTGCTGCCCTCAACCTTGTCAAGGAGATTCGTCATCCGCTCCTTGATCGGTGAATTTCTCGTGGTACACGGGGGCATGCTGAAGTAGCGTTCCGCTAATGCCTCAAAGGGTTCTTCGGCCCGACTGCGGGAAAAGAGATAGCGTCTGCTGCAGGCAAGCAGATCATCATCGACAACTCGGATCTTCAGCTCATCCAGGAGTGCCAGGATCTCAGGGGGATTGGGCAGAACCCCGCTCAGTATCACCGATGCTTCGGCTGTGGGGGTGTTTCGTTAATCCTTCAGAAACCTTTCAAGCAGGGGAATGAAATCATCAGGGTGGAGGAACTCACCCTGCCGTATGGCCCGATAAAACTCGACATTCGAGGCGCCTAGCTCTCCCCTCGCCCTCGTGGAGTAGAGCTCCCTCATGAGCGATCCCACCCTATCTCCCTTATCTATACACTGTTTCAATCGAGAATAATCAAGGGATCCAACCTGATTCTCCAGATGGGCAGCAAAATCTCTGAGCTGCTCGATGTAGAAGCGATGAGAGGATTCCCGATACGGGGCTTTTCGATGATAGAAGAAGTAGCACGGTTTGTTAACTTCCAGGTAGTCGTTGACGATGGATGATATGTTTTGGATGGAGTCACAGGTATGGGGAAAGAGAAATCCATCCAGAATACCCCCCTTGCCCTGAACAACGAGCTCAAGCCCAAGCTTCACGATGGAGCAGATATAGGCCTGAAGGTGTGCAGATGCCTGGCTTGACTCCAAGGGTGGATCCCATATCTCAACGGGAAGCACGTTCATGGCCCAGAGGATCTCGCGGGGATACTGGGCCGGGAACACGCCCAAGAGATGTCTACCATAAACCTCTTTCTGCCTCAGGAGATATTCCTTTCGCGATGGGGGATGAAAATCAGTCATGGATGCGTCAACTCCTCACAGGTCTCCATACGCCCTCATGATACCAGACCCTGGAAAAGGACTCACCTATGGGAAGCAGCGAACCCTCCAGGTTCCTCTCATTGACCTCTACAACCTTACTGTACATGGGATCCCACGGTTCTAGGTATTCCGACAGGCGGGCACAATTATCTCGTCTCTTTTCTACGTCCCCTTTATCTATGCGATCTCATCTTGAATCTAGCATCGATAGCCACATCCTCGCATTTATAGTAATCAAGACATATGAGAACTTCTTGTTTTCAAATGGGCAGGCATGGCTGTAGCGATTACCTTCATACTCATCGTAGAGGTCCGGGTGAGCATCGAGGTGAAGGATGTTCAACACCTCGTACTTTGTATGATACGCCTTCATGATCGCGTACGTAACGGCGTGATCGCCACCGAGAGCTATCACATAGACACCACGGTCGAGCAGCTCCCCAACGGCATCTTCGATCTGCTTCAGTGCATCCATTGCCCCGTGAACCCTAGATCGCCGAGATCCCGAAAGCGTTGCTCCCCGCTCAGATCAATCCCGCTCTCAGAGCAAAGATTTGAGGAACCTTCATCCATCACTTCGCGAATACGTGCAGGCGCAAGGGCAGGACCTCGCATAAAGGTGGAGTTCTCATCCGTGGGCATGCCCACCACGACCACGGTACCACGTTGCAGTTGATCAAGGTGTTTCAAGGAAAAATCCATGGCTGCGGTCTTACCTTATCCTTCGGTTTCGAGCACACGCCAGGGTAGCGGCAAACAGAAAAAATATCTCCATGCTCTAGATGGCTCCCGTGAGAGAAGTTAAGCCTCGCCACGTTCATGCCATTTTTGATTAACACCCTGATCGTTTCAGGAGATTCGCTTGCCGGCCCGATGGTGAAGACGATCTTGGTACGAAGCATGCGCTTTTCTCCCCTGAAACGCAGGTCCTTGACATCAGTTGAAATAAAGGAATTGATGGTTCGCTGAGGTCCCTTGCGTGGTATTTTAAATGGACAATAGGTGGGATCGAAGGTTTGCCCTTCTATTCTTGATACCCATCTTCTTTCGTATGCTCTCCCTGTGCGACTCGACAGTCCGAGGGGACAGGTTCATGAGTCGTGCCATCTCCTTGGTCTTCCTGCCCTCTTTTATCATATTAGCTATTCGGAGCTCAGTCGG
>QMLW01000002.1 GCA_003646935.1 Deltaproteobacteria bacterium | reverse complement strand
TCCTCAAGCAGATCACCGAGGTGTAATTCGCCATACCGCTCTACTGCCTGGGCCCAGCCGTGCATGGCCCCGGGCACGGTGACAGGCAGCATGCCCAACTCCGGGATGGCCGTTAATCCCTGTCCGTGAAACCAATCCCTGGTTGCCTGGTATGGGGCCCTGCCGCTCGCATTCATGCCGATGAGCTTGTCTTCTTTCGCGAGGTAGATGAGGGCAAAGGCATCGCCCCCGATCCCCACCGAATAGGTCTCCACCACGCTCAGGGTGCTTACCATAGCCACCGCTGCATCCACAGCATTTCCGCCTTTGGATAATGCGTTATAACCGGAAAGGGTTGCCATATGCTGACTCGATGCCACCATTCCTCTGCGAGCCATCAGCACCGACCTCTGGGCAGGTGACCCCCACTCCCGTTTTTGCCTATACGAGAACTCCATAGTTCATCCTCCACGGGTTCTATGCAGATTGAATGATAACTGGACAGGCTAATGTATCTAAAACGGCACTATTTATATAGGTATGCAGGCCTACCGTCAATGTGTTTGGCGTATTGAGGCGAGTTTTTTAATGGGTATCATGGTAAACTGATTTTTTGCCTTTGGCTTGACTTTATACCGTAATATCGGTATGTTTGATTTATGGCTGCCTGCTATCGATACATAGAGTGGGATGAGGATAATATTTGGAAGAATGAAATAAGGCATGGGGTTACGGCAGAAGAGATCGAGCAATGCTTTAACAATCCCCCGTTTGTTATTTTTCCCCATAAGAAGATTCGTGATCGACGCGTGTTGTTGGGACGAACCATAGGCGGACGATATCTTTTTGTTGTATTTCAACACAAATCTGTCGAAGTGGCTCGCCCAATTCATGCACGGGATATGAAGACGAATGAAAGGCGTATATATGAAAGACAAACAAAGGAATAAAAATCAGGCAACTGAGGAGCATTACACCCTAAAAGACTTTGACCTTAGAAAACCTGAGGTTGTCAGAATACCCTTGCAGGTTGTGCCCAAGTATGAAGGCAGGCTGAAGCTTTTAAAAACCTCGGTCTCTCTGCCGCAGTCTATTATAGATGACCTGCGCCGATTAGCTCGTATAAGGGGAATGACTTCCTACCAGAGCCTGCTTCGGGAACTACTTTCCGAAAAGGTCTATGAGGAGAAGCGGCGATTGGATCTTTTCGATTAAAGTCAAAGTCAATGACTCCCTTATTGCTAAGCGCCAGTCATGAAAGATATAAAGGCGGTTGAAATACCTTCAACCGCCTTCTCCAATTTTTTTCCAAAGTCAACAGGTCAGATCAAAACTCTTGATTACTTCTTGCCTCTTTTCTTCTCCTTCTTGCCCTGATCATGAGGCACCGTAACTTCGACATTTTGGGTTGCGGTATTTCCCCAAGCATCACAACACTTAACGGAAATGGTATACACACGACCGCTTCCTGTCCCTGATCTTTTCGCCCTGAGATCCACGGTCAAGTCACCTGTAATCTCCCAATCTGGGGCTTTATCGCCATCTCCTAAGCCGTCTGTGGGCTCGTTGCTATTCACATCGGCAATGATGGATTGGGGACTTTCATCACAATTGTCTGAGGCAGCAACGCTCACGCTCACAGGCCTCATTTTGTGATTTGGCGGCCATAAAGAAACAGGGTTAGACACAACGATTTCGATTTTTTGTCATGTACTAAGCTGAAGATTGAAGAGTCTTCTGATTGAGGTAGCTATCAGAAAAAGCAAGTGGTTCCGCTGTCCAGGTATAATCCGTAGCCCAACAAACACCAAAAAATCAATATTACTGAAAATGAAATCATCGTTCATTACCAAAAACGGACCCATAATCCGTTTCTAATATCTTCAGGGTTTGATAAAACCGATTTACCACTTCCTTGGCTAGGTGGAAAGAGACTCCAATTTATCCTAGGATAACGGAGCGTGGTGTTAACTCAAAAAACTAACATGGAAATCCAGGCTAGGGAGAGGAGATTGGAGAAGAGAATAAACATAGGGGCCTTATCTGCCATCCAGTTGGCCTAACTCAAGCAGGTGGTACCCCCTTTGATTGAGGAAGGCTACAACCTCACGGGGAAGGGTTCTATCGGTGGCCAGGATCTTTCGGCTATTTTTATCCGAAAAGCTTATCCCGTGAACGGTAAGCGTGATATTTCGTGCCTTATCCCTTGAAGAGACGAGGAACTCATGGGGCTTTGAATAGAATTCCAACTCCAGGAAATCAAGCACGGCCTCGGTAACCTTCCTGGGGTCCTTTTCACCCGCAAGGGTGAGCACACGGAATTGGTGTTTTTTAAGCAGCTCTATAATATCGGGGGATAGGCCGGTGGTGTCGATGATGCAATCGTTGCCCGCCCTGTTGAAGAATAGATCCGCGTGAATTATGAGATTAAAGCCGGTCCCTCCGCCCTGGTACACAGGGATCTTCACCTCACTGGAGAAGGATTGACCCGCGAGATCTAAGAGCATCGTTGGCAGGGGAAAGGGGTTCCCCTTCTCAAGGGATATCACCTTCTTTGCGGGTAATTCTTCTTCTGCCTTTGGAGGAGCGGGGAAATCGGGGTACTCAATTACCCTTATGCCGAGCTTTTCGAGGTATGTCCTCACCACCATGGGTGTCCGTTCCGTTTGGTTACCTATAAGGGCGAGCGAGACGATGCGCTCAGGTGTATCCCCCGTTGTCTTTTGCGGGATAATGACCCAGTCACCGCCAAGGGTAATGTCGATGTCGCTTCGTATCTTCAGCCTCTCTCCTGACCCTAGCACCTCGTGGTAGGCGCAGGCAGCGAGGATTTTGTCCAGGGACGCTTTGAGATTGTCGTGGGGGGCGAGGTGCACGACCTTGTAGGTCTGCCAGTCCGATTCAATCAGCCTAGTGATCTCCTCGGGGAGCTCATTTCCGATGTCGATGATCAGCATCCTGCCATTGCGCAGGTTTAGCGTGGGAAAGGATTCGGCCTTGAGGTTTACATGTCCTCCTGATTTCAGGGGGATGAACTGCTCGCCGGAATCGACCCATTCCTCGCCGATTTGATCGAATACGTCCTTGAGCTCTCTGCTCAGAGAAAGGGTTTTCGGGGGTTTCTGTACCGGTGAGGTTACTACGGGCTCGGTTTTCTTGAGGGCGATTTTCCTCTTGGGTTTCGGCCTGTGGGTTTTTTTAATAGGCATCTTAACGATCTCTGGCGAATAGATGGGGAGCCTGATGGTCTGGTTCGGGTAGATGAGATCGGGGTCTTTCATGGTGGGATTAAACTTCTGGACGAGCTCGAGATATTCATTGTAGAGATAGTCAGGGGGAATCTTATACTTGCTCATGACTACCTTCGTGAGACTGTCTCCGGGTTTTACCACATAGTTCTCAAGGCTTACGTCCTCTAAAGAGGAGAAACCCATCACCGATTTCTGAAAGAAATCATCGACCTCGCTCCTATATCTCTTCTCAGGCACTAGTTTGAGCGGAATGAGTATAGTCTGCCCTGGGTGAATGAGGTCCAGATTTGTCAAAGATTTATTCATGCCCTTTATAGCGGAGAGCAATTCTTTGATATCGGGCCCCGGGATCAATCCCTTGTCGCGGAGAATCTTGCAGAGGTAGTCACCCTTTTTCACCGTATATCGCTCATAGGCAGCCCCCTCGCCCTTGATCTTCTTTACCGTGGCCTCTTGAACGAGGGAGATGGAAAAGGTGTCCCTATCGGCTTCTCGTGCAAGCGAGGAACAGGGTAAGGACAGGGCCGCAAGGAGTGCAAGGACGATTACGATTAGATTCAGGGTGATGCGAGAAAGGAGAGGTGAAACATAGGATTTTTCCACGAGGCCTCCTCCATCGGAGACAAGAGAGAGGCCGAGACGGGTGAAACCTGGCCCAACTCCCGGTATTATCTTCATTTTCAGTCTCACACTGCCCTCTTGAAAAAGGACATGGTTAGAATGTGGTGTTATATTAAATAGTTAAATACTGTATGGGTATATTAAATAGTTCGTTTGGACTATGTCAAGGTATTTTCCCATCTCTTTATATCCACAATATGTTGCAGCATGATAGCATAAATATACACTATATAGTATTTTTTGCTTTACAGGTTTGCCGATATTTGATATAAATGGGATGCTGAGTGGATATGGAGGCGAGAAGCGATGCGGATAAAGACTATCTACATCCACGGTTTTAAATCCTTTATGGATAAATTGAATATCAAGATCTCCCCGGGAATCAGCGCATTTGTCGGACCTAACGGGTGCGGCAAGAGCAATATCGTTGACGCAATCCGGTGGGTTATGGGTGAGCAAAGCCCCAAGCAGCTGCGGGGCAGGCAGATGGAGGACATGATCTTTTCCGGGGCTGGCTCCTTAAAACCCCTTGGTATGGCCGAGGTGACCTTGACATTAGAGAATGGCGCGGAACCCCATGATTCAGAAGAGATGTCCATTACCAGGCGTCTCTTTCGATCCGGCGAGAGTGAGTACCTCATCAACAACACGGTGTGCCGATTAAAGGATATCCATGATCTATTCATGGGCACCGGGTTGGGCAACAGGGCTTATTCGGTCATTGCCCAAGGAGAGATCGGCGCCATACTAGAGCAGAAGCCCGAGGAAACAAGGCTCCTCTTGGAGGAGGCAGCCGGCATCTCTAAATACAAGGCCAGAAGAGAAGCGTCATTGCGGAAGATCGCATTAACAAAGGAGAACCTCAGGAGGGTGGAAGACCTCTTGGTTGAGATCAAACGGGAGATGAATTCCCTGAAGAGGCAGGCAGGAAAGGCAAGGCGGTTCAAGGAGGTGAGCGCCGAGATCCGCCACTTGAATCTCGTGTTGAGCGCACACAGTTACGAGGAACTGCAGACAGAGAGGGTCAAGAGACAAGCGAACATTGAAGAGATCACCGACAAAGAGCGAAGGCTGGAGGATCGCTTCTCCGAGTTGGAGCGCGCAATCGAGGCGTGCAACACCGAATTAGTTCAAAGGGATAAGGCCCTTTCCGCCCTCAAGGAGTCTGCCTATTCCTTAAGGGAAGAAGCGAGGAACAAGGAGACCGCTCTCGTACATCTCTCCAATGATCAAGAGAGATTTCGCGTAGAGGATGCCAGGTTTAGCAAGGAGAAGGATATACTGGCGGAAAAAGTAAGGGGATTTCAATCTGAGATTAAGGAAATAAACACCAGATTAGCCCAGTTGGGGGAATCCCTTGGGGAGATCTCATCGATTCGTTCCGATCGCGAGGAACGTCTGCGGGAAAAGGCCAAGGCATGGGAGGAGTTACGGGAGATTGTAGAAGGTAAAAGGGAAAGACTTGTAGGTCTAACCACTAAGGAGGCGGATCTAGGGGGCGAGATAAGGAACCTCTCCGATATAGTGAACCAGTCGGAGATCAGGAGGAGGGAGCTGGAGAGGGAATCGAGACAAAGCGTGGGGAGACTCGAGACCGTATCGGCCCTATTGCGCGAGAAGAAAGCAAAAAAGCAAGAGATCTCAAGCCGGATTGACTGCCTTGTACAAGAGATACAAGAGCAGACAGCGGCCCAAGAACACCTGGAAGGGGCGAGAAAGAAAAAGGAATCCGAACGGTTACAGGAGGAATTGGAGTTGAGTCTCCTTGGAACGCAACTGAAGACCATACGGGGCCTTATAGAGAACTATGAGGGCTACAGGCAGGGCGTTCAGACGATCATGAAAACCTATGGGCCGGGGAATGAGAACGGCGGTAGGGTTTTGGGCGTGTTGGCCGATTTCATCAAGGTTGAGCCCGAATTCGAGGTAGCCGTTGAAGCGGTGTTGGATGAACGGTTACAGTATGTGGTCGTGGCTGGGCAGCGAGATGGCAAAGAAGCGGTAGAGTATCTGCGTTCCAAGGATGAAGGCAGAAGCTATTTTGTTCCGCTGGAGGAGTTTACGCGAGACAAGTACCGCGGGGTGGAGAGATTCAGTAATAATGGGTTCCCCCTGCTAAGGGATCACGTGTCCGTACCCGACAGATTCAAACCGGTTGTCGAATTCTTTCTGGGTAACGCCGCATTAGTGAGGGGCCTTTCCGAGGCTCTTGCCGAGTGGAACAACGGGAGAAGAAAGCAGACCTTGGTTACCCCTGAAGGCGATCTGGTGGATGAAAGGGGCGTCATTATTGGCGGGAGATTAGGCAAGGATGCCGTGGGATTGCTTAAGAGAAGGCGTGAGGAGCAAGAGCTGTGCGCGGCTATGGAGAAAAAGGAACATCGCATGGCTTCCCTTCAATCAGAGCTTGATGAGTTGACGCTCGAGGAGCAGAAGGTACAGGTCCTCCTTGCACAGCTACAGAATGAGCGGGAGAAATACGTGAAACAGGCGGAGGGGTTGGATAGAGAACTATCCCTTTTGGAGAGCGAATCGGAACAGCTCACCCATCACTCTCGGTATGTAGCCGATCAGCTTGAGGCGCTCAGCGGGGAAGGAGATGGAAAGAGATCTCGCCTGGAGGAGCTCGAGGGCAATCTATTGAAGTACCGAAGGCAGAAGGAGGAGATACAAAGGTCTTTATCGGAAGGCGAGGCTTCCCTGAAGGAGCAGGAAGGCGCGGTAAATGAGATGAGGGAAAACCTCTCGCACGTAGTGCTCCAGTACAACGGTCACAAGGAAGAGGAGAGGGGATTGACCAAGGAGAGGGAAAGGCTCGAGCAATTTCTTGGTGAGATGGTTGAGAGAATCAGTGCAACAGAGCAGGAGATTCAATTGAATAGGGAGCGATATGAGAAATCCCTTGTCCTTGAACGTGAATTGAAAGAAGCACTGAAGGCCGCGCATCAACGACAAGAAGAGCTTGGGGCTGAGGTTACGGAGAGCGAACAAGGCCTTGAGGCAGTAAGGCAAGAACTGAGGGAAAAGGAGAAGGAGGCGTCGCTCCTGAGGGAGCGTATAAGCGAGGCAAGGGATGAGATTAACGAGCAGAGAATAGGGGAAGCAGAAGTAGATTTCCAGATAAAGGGCATTGTATCTCAGGTTGGCAGGGATGTGGGGATTAACCTCGAGTCGGAGTACACACAGTATCTGGAGGAGGACTTTTCACGGCCCCAATATGAGGCGAAACTCAACGAGAATATCCGCATTAAGGAGCGGATTGGAGAGGTGAACCTTCTGGCCATCAACGAGTATGAGAAACTGAAGGAGCGGTATGAGTATATCAAGGCACAGGAGCAGGACTTGCTGTACGCAATCGATTCCCTCAACACCGCAATCAGGAGGATCAACAGGATCTCCAAGGCGAAGTTTCTCTCCACCTTGAAGGCCGTTGACGAGAAGCTGAGTGAGGTTTTTCCAATACTTTTCTCCGGGGGCAAGGCGCGCTTACGGCTGATGGATGAGACGCTTCCCTTGGAGAGCGGAGTCCTGGTTGAGGTACAGCCCCCCGGCAAGCGGTTGGTCCACATGGGGCTTCTTTCGGGTGGGGAAAAGGCATTGGCGGCTATGGCCCTACTGTTTGCCATTTACCTTATCAAACCAAGCCCCTTTATCATCATGGATGAGGTCGATGCCCCTCTTGACGAGGTTAACACGGATCGGTTCAATGAGTTGTTGAAGGACATCGAGAAATCCTCACAGGTGATCATGGTAACTCACAATCGAAAGACGATGGAACAGGCTGATCGCTTATATGGGGTAACCATGGATACGAGCAGTGTCTCAAAAATAGTATCGGTCGATCTCGAACAGTATCACTAGCCGCTGTCAATTATTCTGTCGTGTGCCGATGTATAGCCCTGCAGCAGGAGCTCTTCCACAATAGAAATCCCTCCCATACCATGGTAGTGGGCATTCTGGCCTTTTGCCTAGATGCAAACACCTCAATACTGCCTGCCTGTTGAATTAGCCCTTTTCAACCTACAAAAAAACGTATATCCTCTCTCCGAGACCGTTGGGACAGGTTAGAAGAGGTAACCTTGAAGAGGGTGAATACTTCTGTGGAGTGATTTTTAAAGGAAGGAGGTAGAGGCCTTGGCTAGATCAAGGTCATCTCATGGAGGTGGCCTCGAAGGTGGCCTGTGGGGCAAGCTTTCTAAGACAAGGAAGCTGCTCTCGGATGGGCTTACTACGATTTTGGGCGGGAGGAGGGCTATCGACGCATCCCTGCTTGAGGAGCTCGAAGAACTTCTTTACACCTCTGATATGGGGGTGGAGATAACCGAGCAGCTGATCCAGCGGTTGCGGGAATCAATGGACCGTAAGCCCCTTGAGGGCCCGGAACAGGTGAAGGCAGCGCTAAAGCAAGAGGTGATATCCATACTGGAGGGAGGTCAAGTCGATGCTCGCTTGAGCTCCCTGGAAGGGGAGCATCCAGGTATCCCGGAGGTATGCATGTTCGTGGGGATCAACGGGGTTGGAAAGACGACCACTATCGCCAAGATGGCCCATTATTATCGAGGCAATGGGAAGTCCGTCATGCTCGTGGCAGGAGACACCTTCCGTGCCGCTGCCATCGAGCAATTGCAGGTCTGGGGAGATCGGCTGGGCGCAGAAGTACTCAGCCAGAAAAGGGGAGCAGATCCTGCTGCAGTTGTCTTCGATGCGCTGTCCGCAGCCAAGGCCAGGGACATAGATATGGTTTTGATCGATACTGCCGGAAGGCTTCACACGAAGTCGAACCTCATGGAGGAGTTGAAGAAGATCCAGAGGATAGCCGCACAGCAGGTTCCAGGGGCCCCTCACCGGGTGATCCTCGTTCTCGATGCCACCACGGGGCAGAACGCGATTGCCCAATCACAGGTGTTTGCCCAATCCCTGGGAGTGACGGATATCATTCTCGCTAAGCTGGATGGCACTGCCAAGGGAGGAGTGGTAGTTGGCATTTCACAGGGTCTCTCGATCCCCATCTCATTTATAGGCACCGGCGAGAGCCTGGAGGATCTGGAGATATTTAACCCACGGGAATTCGCAGAAGCCATCTTTGATTAATATGGCCAAGATCTTGATTGGAACATCCGGTTTCTCCTATCCTGATTGGAGGGACGTATTCTACCCCGTTACCGTTCCACAAGGCGATTTTCTCTCCTTTTACTCGCGGGAATTTGCCGTGGTCGAGCTTAATTTTTCCTACTATAGAATGCCCGAACCCTCACAATGCCTTCGTATGTTAGAGAAATCAGCTTATAGGGTCGAATTCGTGGTCAAGGCATTTCAGGGGCTGACACACGAGATTACCGGGGATTCAATATCCGAGATATTACCGAAGTTTAAGGCTTCCATAGCACCCTTTTTTAACGAGGGCAGGCTCGGCACCGTGCTCCTGCAATTTCCCCAGAGCTTTCACTATAGGCCTGATTCTAGGATCTATCTGGAGGCCCTTATCAAGGGATTTAGCCCTCTGCCTTTGTGCGTTGAGTTCAGGCAGCGGGATTGGTTGAAGGACTCCGTGTTTGCCACGCTCCGGAAGCTCCAGGTTGGCTTCGTGTGCGTGGATGAACCACCCCTGCGGGGTCTCTTGCCGCCTCTCGCTGAGGCCACCTCGGGGATTGGCTATATCAGGTTTCACGGTCGTAATCGATCGAAGTGGTACACCGGTGATACAAAGGAGCGGTATGATTATCTCTACACCGAGGATGAGCTCAAGGAATGGCTTCCGAGGGTCTCCACCATAGCGGAGAAGGCGGAGAGGATTTATATATTCTTCAACAATCACAGGAAGGGCCAGGCAATCGCCAATGCGAGAGCGATGAGGGATTTAGTGAGCGCCCACTGTAAAGGCCATGAGGTGGTCTGAGGATCTAGCCGTCGGGATACACGGTGCTACAGATCATCCAAGAGGATTTCCCAAAAACAGCTCAGCCATATACGTGCCGCGTGTTGTGTTTCGATATTCAGCTTGAATGAGCCTCTTGATTTTTTTTCAATAAGTGAATGATACGGTTATGGTGCCGAAGATATTTGCCTTTTGTTGATTCTCGAGCTCCTTTGTCCGGTACACGTAAACATAGCTCATCTTAAACCGAGAGAATATGAAACTGAAACCCGCCATGATATCCGCAGTAAAGGGCTCCTTGTCCACACGGTTATCCACTTCAGCCATGGCAGAAAACGGCATTACCGAGATCAGGATCAGCAGTGCGATACATCTAGCTGTCATCATGTAGGACCAACTCTGCAATTCGAATTGAGCTAGGGTTTTTCTAGCATGCCGCGCAAAGACTCGGCAACCTTCCCCATGAGCGCAGGCATCTGTTCTTTCCCGTAGGTCTCCGTGGAGATGGGCTTTGCCACGCTAATCCTGATAGCCCCCTTTTTTAGCTTGAAGCTCCCCTTGGCCATGATCTCGTTGCCGCCCTTAATAGCAACCGGGACAATGGGGACACCTGATGCCATGGCAAGCTGGAAGGCGCCCCTCTTTAACGGCTGAAGATTTCCGTCATAACTTCGCGTGCCCTCGGCAAATATGACCAGAGAGGTTCCTTTCTTGATCATGTTGATTGCGCCCTTAAGAGTTCTCCTGGCCTTGGCAGGAGATGAACGGCTTATGCTTATGTAGCCAGCCTTCCTCATTCCCCAGCTGAGAATCGGAACCCGCATCAGCTCCTCCTTGAGGATGAATTTGAAATCAACGGGAAGGTATGCCAGGAGCGAGAATATATCAAAGAAACTCGTGTGATTGGGGATAAAGATATAGGAAGTAGTAGACTGTATATTCTCAATGCCCTCCGTATAAACGTTCACGCCGGTGATCCTCAGGAGAGCCCGCGACCATGGCGCGGCGCATTTAAAATGGATCTCCTTGCTGCTCGTCGATACGGCAGCATAAACAGCTGCGATGATGGTCCACCCCAAGGTAGTAGCCAAGCCTAATGTCCATATAGCTATTGATCGAATCATATCTAAAAATAGCTATGTAATCCAGGCAGGAGGTTCACGCCGAAATAGGTGAAGAGCACAGAGACAAACCCGATGAGGCTCATTATGGCCATTCGTTTTCCCCTCCAGCCGCCGATGAGCCGTGAGTGAAGCATGGCGGCATAGATAAGCCACGTTATCAAGGACCATGTCTCCTTAGGATCCCAGCTCCAGTAGGAACCCCACGCTGAATAGGCCCACACCGAACCGGTGATAATTCCCAAGGTAAGGAAGATAAAGCCAATAACGATACTGTGATAGGAGAGTTCGTCCAGGATATCCCTGTTCGGCAGAAGCTTGAAGAAGGCGCTCGAGCCCTCACCTCGATCCAGTCCCTTTATCAGGTACATGAGCCCAAGCCCGCATGCTATGGTAAGGGCCGCATAACCGAAGAAACACGTAATGACGTGGCATATCAGCCAATTACTCTGCAGGGCGGGGATCAGCGGTTGAATCCTGCTGTTGACGTTTGGAGAGAATGAGGCATAGGAGATGGCTATAAAGGCGAAGGGGATCACAAAGGCGCCGAGATTTCTGCTCTTAATCCTCCATTCAATGATGAGATAGAGGAGCACTATGGTCCATGAAAAGAAGATGAGCGATTCATAGAGATTGGACAGGGGAGCATGCCCGATTCCCATCTTGTATGACTCGATCCACCTAAGGACCAGGGCAGTGCTCTGGGCAAGCAGGCCGATAAGGGCGGTATAGGTGGCAGGCGGTCCCCAGAACTCCTTTCCGGTAACCATTCTGAAGATGTAAAGGACGGCCGATCCAAAGTAGATGAATGTCACCCAGCTCAGCATAGTGGTATTCAGAACCATGTTAATCCCTCACCAAAGAAAGGTGCTTTATGAGGTGTTGTACCTCCCGGTCTAAGCCAACAGGATCCTTTGTGCTGGTCGCTGCGATAGAGATCCTGCTTCTTCCTCCCTGCTCTTCCACCTTTATCCAAAACCTTCTATGGGAGCCGAAGAAGGTGATAAGGAAGCCGATTATGATGAAAAACCCGCCTACTGCCACGGTATAAACCCCTGGGTCTCGGCTTACCTGTAGCCCTGTGTAGTACCTGCTTTCAATCCGATCGAGGCTGAATGAGTAAGGCTTGACAAGGCCGGGATTGAATTTCGGGAACTTCTCCAAGATCCCCGGAAATCGCTCCACGATCCTTTCTATGTATTTGAACACCCAGAATCTCGTGGAATTCCCCGGTGATTTGATCTCCAAGAGCACGGCGGGACCCATGGACATAAAATTTTCCTCTATCCTCACTACCTCGCTCCTCGTATCCTCGTCATCGAGAAGAAAGGGCTCATTCAGCTTTACCGTCTTGGCAACCGCTTCACCATTGCCTTTTCGTATGCTGAGATATACCTCGTCTCCCGGAATAGTACCATAGCTTGCTTGGTAGAACCTGATCCCGTCGAACGTGATTGGGTGGTTCACCAGGAGAGGTCCCTGATGGATCACGGTGTTGTCCTTGAGGAAGCTAAGCTGAGACCGATATTCCTTGGGCATTCCATTGTCGTAGAATGAAACGGAGAAGGTGTCACACCGCAGGGTGAAGTCTAGTTGTTTGATCCCCTTCTGCCGTGTGACATACACGGTATTCGTCGATTCCCCCTCGGCTAGATTCACAAAGGCATCAAAGCCCAACAGAGAGCCGACTATTGCGCCTGCAATCACAACAAGGACGCTTGCGTGCGTGATATACACGCCGAAACGGGAGTAGATCCCCTTTTCGCCGTAGAATACAGCGCCTCGCTCCAGTTCCTTTTTCCTTACCCTCTTATACCTCTTGAGCAAGAGAGACTCCACCGTATCGATAAGCCCATGAGGTTTCCCCTCAATGGTTATAACCCTTTCAGGGGGAAGGTTTTGAAAGGGTCTATCGGCGTCAAGAGACGGGGTCTTCCTGAAGAGCTTCCAGGATGTGGGAAACCTTTTCAAGGAGCAGGCAATCAGGTTTACCGACAGCAGGCTCATAAGCATAATGAACCATGTGGAGTGGTATAAATCAAAGAGCTGGAGTGCCTCGAAGAGCTGTATGAGCCCGGGGCTGAGGTTGTGAATGGCACCCTCGGCGCCGTACTGTTGGGGGATCACGGTTCCCAGAATGGAGGCACCTGCGATAATTATCAGAAGCGTTATGGTCAATTTGAGGGAGGAAAGAAAGGAGAAAATTGTCTTTCTCATCTCTAGTAGTATCCTACTGTTGTCCTATCTCATCGTCGGTTAAATAGCAGGCCGGGTCCTCGCCCCATATCTCCCCGGTGACTGCCTCGGCCCTCGCACGGAAATTCCCCCCACAGATATCGAGCCACCGGCACCTGGCACATCTTCCGGTTACATGACCTTTTTTCTCTCTCAGTTGCGAGAGCAACGGCTCGGTTTGGTCGGACCATATCTCGCTGAATGGCCTTGAAAGGACATTGCCGAAGCAGTGTTCGCGCCAGAATTGATCGGCATACACCATGCCGTCCCAGCTCACACAGGCCAGTCCCTCCCCTGAGCTATTCCCCCCGTTCATCCTGAGCAGCTCCAGGACTTCGGATACCCGTGGGCTGCGTTCCTTGAGCATCCTCAAGTAGAGATAGATGCCATCGGCGTGGTTATCGACGGTCAACACCTCTTTCTTGAGGCCCCGCTCATGCATATCCTTTGTCCTGTCGATGATGTAGTCCACCAGCCGCCTGGTGTCATCGTGTGAGAGGTCTTGATCCCTGAGCGCCGATCCCCTGCCCGAGTAAACGAGATGGTAGAAGCAGACCCTTTCAAGGTCCATCTCCTCCACGAGATCGAAAATGCCCGGTACCTGATCGGCATTCGCCTTGTTCATGGTAAATCTCAGGCCCACCTTAAGCCCCGCCATCTTGCAGTTTTCGATCCCTTTGAGGGCTGCCTTAAAGGCCCCCTTTACCCCCCTGAACCGATCGTTCACCTTCTCGAGTCCATCGATGCTAATTCCGACATAGGCTATGCCGGAATCCTTCAGCTGAACGGCCGTTTGCTCGTCGATCAGGGTGCCGTTGGTCGAGAGAACCGCCCTCATGCCCCTGTCCGAAGCAAACCCGGCAAGCTCCATGAGATCTGCCCTCAGCAACGGTTCCCCTCCTGAGAAGAGAAGCACGGGCACTCCATAGGCGGCCATATCTTCGATAAGCGTATACCCCTGCTCGGTTGTGAGTTCCGTTTCGTGACTTTGGTTCACCGCGCTGGCATAGCAATGAACGCAGCGCAAATTACACGCCCTCGTGGTATTCCAGACGACTACCGGTTTCTTATCAGAGGAGAACTGAAGCAGGTGGGAGGGCAAATCCTTGGAGCGCCTACCGTACCTGAGGGCATCGGATGGTTCCACGGTTCCGCAGTATAATTTCGATACGCCAATCATGGGCTCTTTCCCATCACTTCTTTGGTAACGTCGTTATATTTCACGCGTATCCTGGGGCTGTCAAGAACTTTATCTACCGTAATAGTAACCATTAATCGTGAGAAAGACACCCCCAAGAGGGAACTTTTTCGTCAGTATCGGGGGAGACCGTTTTTTTCTTGATCGCAGCAATAAGGGAATAGTGAAAATCCATGTTGATAAACCACGAGCCTGCTGGTAATCTTGATAACAGAGATGCTTGGCCTATGATAAGCAGCGTAAGGAGGTTACAAGATGGCGGTCAAGGTGATCATCACCAGGAAGGTGGCCAAAGGCAGGGAAAAGGATTTGCTCCCCCTTTTATGGGAGCTCCGGTCAAAGGCCATGGAACGGAAGGGCTATATTTCAGGCGAGACGCTGAAGGGCATTAGCGACCCCGATGAGTTCATGGTGATAAGCACATGGACAAGCCTTGAAGACTGGAATGCCTGGAATAGCAATCCCGCCCGCAGGGAGATCCAAGACAAGATCGATGCTATACTGGATCAGAAGACGGTGGCGAAGGCCTACTATTACGGCTAACGTGCCCGTATCCCCAGGGGGGCCGGGGAAGGTATAAGAGAGGGTTGCCCCGGTTATTCCGCGTTCACCTCAACTATCTCTATACCGTTACGAAGAAGAAGGGCCGCGGTCACCCCAATACCATCCCCGGCATCTGTTTCGCAGTACGGGGTTCTGAGGCCGCAAGAGGGGCTTTTGCCCTTAAGGAAGGCCTTTTGTGCGCCCATGAGCCTTGCGAGCGCAAGGGCTTGGTGGGCTCCCCTGAGGAATTCCTCGGTGACATCCTCGCCTCGATCATTTCGTACCCATGCACGCCCTTGGAGCACGTCCTCTCCATCGCCGTTTAGGATGTTTGAAGGCGGCCGCGGAGTGGGCAAACCCCCTAACTGCTCGGGGCAGATGGGGATCAGGTGCATCTGGCCAACCTTGCTCACAATCTCATCGGCAAGGCTGTGATTACCATCATAACGACACGAAACGCCCAACAGGCAACTACTCACCAACACGGGCACGGACATCACCTTAATCGATAAATTTCACCGCCGGGCTTTTACCCCTTTCCTCGATCCATCCTATGGGAAAGGCCTTTTCTCCAATCGCCTCAATTTGTTGCATTACATCCTGGCTGTCCTTTTCAGCGACCACAATGATCAGGCCGATGCCGATGTTGAAGGTCCTCATCATCTCCTCATCGGTGATATTTCCTGCCTTTCTGATGAAATCAAAGATGGGCTGGGGGGTCCACGATGATCGACTGATCAGCGCCTGACAGTTCGAGGGAAGTATCCTGGGGAGATTTTCCGTGATCCCTCCACCGGTTATATGGGAGATTCCGAATATTTGAAAGTTCTTCAGCAGGGAAAGTACCGTCTTGACATAGATCTTCGTAGGCGTGAGTAACTCCTCTCCAACGGTTCGACCGAACTCCTCCACATGATCATCGAGGGACATCTTGAGCCCCTCGAATATGATCTTTCGCACCAAGGAATAGCCGTTGCTGTGCAGGCCGCTGGAGCCCACTCCGATCAACTGATGCCCGATGGCTATCTCGCTGCCGTCGATAATCCTGTCGGCATCCACGAGCCCCACTGAGAAGCCTGCGAGATCGTACTCGTTCTCCGCGTAGAATCCCGGCATCTCCGCAGTCTCCCCGCCAATCAAGGCGCAGTTCGCCTCCTTACAGCCCCTGCTGATTCCCCGTATGATCTCAACCGCGCTATCATGGTTGAGGCTACCCATGGAAAGGTAGTCCAGGAAGAAAAGCGGTGTGGCACCTTGCACGAGGATATCATTCACGCACATGGCCACCAAATCTATGCCGATGGTATCATGCTTATTGAGCATGAAGGCTACCTTCAGCTTCGTACCAACCCCATCCGTAGAGGAGACGAGAACGGGATTTTTAATATTTCCCAGATGAACGGAGAAAAGGCCGGCGAACCCCCCTATGTCGCTCAGCACATTCGATTTATATGTTTTGCGTACGATTGGCCTGATCGCCTCTACAAAGCCCCTTCCGGCCTCTATGTCAACGCCGGCTTCCGCGTATTTGCCCTTGCTCTTCTCCTTAGCCATAGTCATGATCCCTGTCTTAAATTTGAATTCCACGCTGCTTGCAGCGCGGGATGATCAAAAGAGAAGTTACAATCCTTTTCAAGGCGAAAGTTCTGAGCCGAAACCCTTAAGGGATGAAGCAAAAATTTCAAAATACCCTGTAGCCTGTCGAGAGCCCCTCGGACTTGAGCTCGGGGCCGAAAGGCCTCTTGGTCGAACGACTTGCTACAGGGATAGAAATTTTCACCTTTCGCCATAGTAGCGATAACATCGCGTTAGATAAAATCGTGTAACGATTTTATTATCTCACTGTGTAATCGACCTTTACAGAAGCATTTCTACTACTCGATTTTTTGCAAAAATTCAACTAGTATCTATTCTTGAATAGAAAAACTGCTATGCTTTGAGCGCGAGCGGAACCAGCGCACAATTGGCGGGATAGAGGAAAGGGCTTATCAAGTATCGCCATAGCCCAGGTTTAAGGCCTGTGTGGAATAAAATTTTGACTATGCAAGATCTTCTGTAGTATAGAAATAGCCCTTTAGAGGGGGTAGAAACGATGTACAGCTTTCCAAGGATAGACCGGTTGCCTCCCTACGTCTTTGCCACCGTGGACGAATTAAAGATGGAGGCGAGACGAAGGGGGGAGGATATTATTGATTTGGGAATGGGTAATCCCGACCTACCCACACCCAAGCACATCGTGGACAAGGTAATCGAGGCGGTGCAGAAGCCGAAAAATCATCGGTATTCCGCCTCGAGGGGTATCACCAAGCTTCGGCACGCCATGGCGGATTGGTACAGGGATCGCTTCGGGGTTGCGCTGGATCCCGATGATGAGGTTATTGTGACCATCGGGGCCAAGGAGGGAATAGCCCATTTGGTCTTGGCAACTATAAGCCCGGGCGATGTGGTGTTTGCTCCGAATCCCACCTATCCCATTCATCCCTATTCGGTAGTCATCGCCGGTGGCGACCTCAGGGGGATACCCATCGGCCCCGAGAGGGACTTCTTCGACGATCTCCTGACGGCTACCAAGCAAACATGGCCTAAGCCAAAGATGCTGATAATCTCCTACCCCCATAATCCCACCACCAACGTGGTGGATAGGGGTTTCTTCGAGAGAATCGTGGAGTTCTGCAAGGAACATGAGATGCTCGTTATCCACGACTTCGCGTATGCGGATCTGGTATACGACGGGTATGAACCTCCGAGCTTCCTCCAGGCTCCAGGCGCAAAGGACATAGGCGTGGAATTCTACTCCCTCACCAAGACCTTTTCCATGGCCGGCTGGCGGGTAGGTTTCTGCGTCGGCAACAAAGAGATGGTTACGGCGTTGCGGAGGATCAAGAGCTACCTGGACTATGGAGTATTCCAGCCCATACAGATTGCCGCAATTATTGCCCTGAAGGGCTCATATAATCCTGTGAGTGATATCGCCGATACGTATCGAGCGCGTCGGGATACATTGATCTCAGGCCTTGAGAGGATTGGATGGCACATAGAAAAACCGAAAGCCACTATGTTCGTGTGGGCCAAGATACCGGAAACCCATGCAGAGATGGGTTCTCTGGAGTTCGCGAAATTGCTCATCAACGAGGCCAAGGTGGCGGTGTCGCCGGGTATAGGATTTGGCCAGTACGGAGAGGGCTATATTCGCCTTGCGCTCGTTGAGAACAAACACAGGATTAACCAGGCCGTACGGGGTATCAAGAGGATTCTTTAGTTCTGTCCACTGTAAGTTCACATATATCTGAAATCTCGCGAGGCTTCTCATCGAACCAACGAGGCATGATGGTAACGAAAAATCCTAAATTCGAATTTCAAAGTATCTATAGGTGCTGGATTTAATTTCAAAGAAAATTTGGCAAAGATTTTGATATCTCAGCTTATATAAACGGCTAGCGGGGGGATACATAAATGCCCAACTTACATGTTGGCCTTATTGGCTTCGGGACTGTAGGGGCGGGCACGGCGGAGATCCTCGTCAACAATCGCCAGTTCATAGAGGATAGGGTTGGCGGGGAGATCGTGCTGAAGAGGATCGCGGATCTGGATATACGCTCAGACAGGGGCGTGCAG
>QMLW01000001.1 GCA_003646935.1 Deltaproteobacteria bacterium | reverse complement strand
TTTGAGACTGTTCCATATTGTCTCACACATGGAATAATGGAATGGTGGAATATTGGAGTGTTGGTTTTAAAAGCAATGATCCATTTATTAACTTCCCTGTCAAGAGAAATCTTACCAATAAACAACTGCCCCATTTTCTTAAGAACCCCTGTCTGCCGACAGGCAGGCATTATTCCATCATTCCAATATTCCAATTGTGAGCGAAGCGAACTAAGTTCTTATATCATTTCTTCGCTGTAATGTTATCGCAACCGCCGATGGCGAGACGCCTAATTGACGCCCCGCCTCTGCGAGTGAAAACCCAAATTTCTCGACAAGATCCTCAACTATATTAGCAAACATACAATTCGAAGGCAAGGTCCCGGTGCCTGGGCATAGTCAATGATGCTCTGTATTGTGCCCATTCAGGCACCTTTTTGTAACAGCTCGATGAGGAGCTTGTTGGGAAGGAGCAGGAAGGAGATTCTCGTGGCCTCGTTTCCTTTCAGATTGAAGCTTTTATCATATCCCACGCATTCCGTGGGCGGGGAGACCACCTGAAATCCTTCTTGCTCTAATCTCTCGGTCATTTCCTCGATATCGTCAACCTCAAAGCAAAGGTGGTGCAGCCCCCCGCCTCTGTTTGTGAGAAACTTGGCTATGGGGGAGGTGTCATCCGTTGGTTCTAAGAGCTCGATGTGTACACCTTGCTCCTCTCCTCCAGCCAGGAAGCAGGCCGACACCTTCTGGATAGGGTCCGGTTCGGGTTTTGTTAACTGTTTGAGGCCAATGATGCGGAGAAGCTGGGATGTTTCCAGAATATCGTGAACGACTACTCCTATATGATTGAGCTTGGCCTTCATTCAACCCTTCTTTATTAAGCTTCTTTGGGAAGCAACGATGCCCTTCATAGGCGAGGCTAATCCTAAGATACCCTAAATGTGTATCCTATGTCATACTTTTTCAGCCGTTTTACCATAGGATTTTCATGTAGCATAGGTGTATGTCTCAGCTCTCCCTTATTACTATGCATTCGAATATTTCCGTGCAGGGGTTGATCTTTTGGCCTGATGATTTACCTTCTCACTAATTTTTTGCTATGGATAAAACTATAGCTTGTTATATCTTGCTGATAGTAGTAGGGATGGCGTTCGTTTAGATGATCGCCTTCAAAGTAGAAAAACCGGCAGAAAAGACTGTAGTTTATTAAGAAGGTTCTATAGATGCTCGATGATCTTACCCATATAAGAAACATAGGAATCAGCGCGCATATTGACTCCGGCAAGACCACCCTGACCGAGAGGATACTCTACTATACGAAGAGGATCTTTGCCGTCCATGAGGTCAGGGGGAAGGACGGGGTCGGCGCCAAGACGGATTCCATGGAGCTCGAGCGGGAGCGAGGCATCACCATTTCATCCGCCGCCACCTTTTGCGAGTGGAAGGGGCATACGATCAACATCATCGATACACCCGGCCACGTGGACTTCACCATCGAGGTTGAAAGAGCGCTGAGGGTGCTGGATAGCTCCATACTGGTCCTGTGCGCGGTAGGGGGCGTCCAGTCCCAGACCACCACGGTTGATCGACAGATGAACCGGTACAAGGTGCCGAGGGTGGCCTTTATCAACAAGTGCGATCGGGCGGGCGCTAATCCATACCGGGTGGTGGAGCAGCTTCGCATACGGTTGAACCATAGCCCGGTGCTCATGCAGCTACCCATAGGGCTGGAGGATCAATTCTCTGGCGTGGTGGACCTCGTTTCCATGAAGGCCCTCTCTTTTGGGGGGCCCTTTGGAAGGGAGCTTAGGGAAGGGGAAATTCCTCCCCATCTGCTCGATGAGGCCATCAAGAGAAGGGAAGAGATGCTGGATGCGGCTTCTATGTTCTCCGATGAGCTCATGGAGGCAATCCTCGAGGATGCGGTCACCGAGGAGCTTATCCACCAGGCGATACGCAAGGGCACCATCTCAAGGCAGCTCACCCCGGTGTTCGTCGGATCGGCGTATAAAAACATAGGGGTCCAGCCAGTGCTCGATGCCGTTACTCGCTACCTCCCTTCGCCGGCGGACGTAGAGAACAGTGCCCTGGATATGGATCACGGGGAAAAGGAGGTAATGCTCTCCTCGAACTCCGATGATCCCCTTGTGGCGTTAGCGTTCAAATTGGAGGTAACCCCCTATGGGCAGCTTACCTATTTGAGGATCTACCAGGGATCGATTACAAAGGGGGATGATCTGGTAAATACCAGGACAAAGAAGAGGATCAAGGTGGGCAGGCTGGTGAGAATGCATGCCGATGAAATGGAGGACACCACAGGGGCCGGTGCAGGAGATATTGTGGCACTTTTCGGGGTGGAGTGCTTTTCAGGGGATACCTTCACCGATGGAACCCTGAACTATGCACTGAGCTCCATCTTCGTTCCGGAGCCCGTGATCTCGCTCGCTATTTCCCCCAAGGATAATAGATCCAAAGCCAACATGGCAAAGGCCTTGAACCGTTTTATCAGGGAGGACCCCACCTTTCACTCCAAGGTAGACCAGGAGTCCAGTCAAACCATTATCTCCGGGATGGGGGAGTTGCACCTGGAGATATATGTTGAGAGAATGAAGCGGGAATTCGGGGCCGAGGTGGAAACCGGGATACCCGAGGTGGCATATAGGGAGGCGATCTCACGAAGGGCGGAGTTCGATTATACCCACAAGAAGCAGACGGGCGGGGCAGGTCAGTACGGGCGCGTTGCGGGATTTATGGAGCCCTATGATGAGGGTGCATATGAGTTCAGAAGCGAAGTCAGGGGGGGCGTTATTCCAACTGAGTTCATACCTGCCGTGGACAAGGGATTCCAGTCATGCCTGAACAAGGGGCTCCTGATCGGATTTCCGGTAATTGGGCTTCGTGTTACGGTGAATGACGGGCATCACCACGTGGTTGATTCCTCTGACCGGGCCTTTATGCAGGCCGCAATAGGGGCGTTTAAACAGGCCTATGGAAAGGCCAGACCGATTATACTGGAGCCGATTATGAGGGTGTCGGTGGAGTGCCCTTCGGAGTTTCAGGGAAATGCGATGTCCTCGCTCAATCAGCGCAGGGGCCTGATTGTGAGCTCGGCGGAAGATGGCGTTTTTACCACCATCGAGGCCGAAGTGCCTCTGGCGGATATGTTCGGCTATGCAACGACCTTGAGGTCATTGACGAAGGGGAAGGCGGAGTTTACCATGGAATTTTCCCGGTACGCGAAGGTCCCCGACGCCCTGGAGGAGGATCTGAAACTACGGTATAAGGACAAGGCAAAGAAGGGGGAAGCATGAAAGACTTCTCGCAGGTGAGCCCTTTAAAGGTGCTCGAGAGATCCACGCGTGGAGAATTGGGCAAGGGAAACCTGGGGGCTCTCATAGCAGGGGCTGGGCTTGGCAAGACATCCTGTCTCATCCATATCGCGTTCGATCGGCTCTTTAGGGGCGAGAAGCTCGTTCACGTTTCTCTCAGGGATTCGCCCGAGAAGGTCGCCTCATACTATGAGATAATCTTCAGCGATCTCATGAAAGCACAGCAGATAGAGCAGGAAGGTGGAATTCGTGATCTTCTGGAGAGAAATAGGATCATCCTCGCTTACCTGAGGGAAAGTTTTGACCTGGAGAGGCTCAGGGGTAACCTCGATAATCTGATTAAGGGGATTGATTTTAAGCCGAACACCCTTATTGTTGATGGAGTTGATTTCGCGGATGCCGGGAGGGATCTCTTTGAGGCATTCAAAGGTCTCGCCGAGGCATTTGAGGTGGAAGTATGGTTTTCAGCCCTCTCCAAGGCGGATGACACGGAGGCAGAGAAACGCACAATCCCCCGCCCATGCGGCGAGCTCGTCGATCTGTTCAGCATAATCCTCCAGCTGATTTCAAGTTATGAGGGTGTGTTTTTGAGGCTGTTAAGGGATCATGAACGCGAATACATACCGGATATGGCGATGAGGCTCGATCCGAATACATTTCTGGCCATCGAGTAGGCCACGGCCTCAATCACCTGCTTGGAGCCAGGGATCTTGGCGGTTAAAGCTCAAGGCCTTCAAACACAGGAGATGTGGTTCCTTTGATTGCCTTCCCCATCGCTGTCACATACTCCGGCCTTATGTCGTCCTTCCACCCCGGCATTCCTCCCTGCCAGACATAGGCTGCGAGTTGCTGAAATACCCCCCTGCTGAAGCGGTAGTCGGCTATCCTCACATGCAATGATCCCGCATCTATTTTCGCGGACACTCTCGTGGGCCTAGCCCAGTTTTCGATCAATCCCTCTACGATGGCCCTTCGTTCAGAGCCATATGGTTTTTGCTTGAATTCCTCCATGCCTTTCGGAAAGGGAAAGAGCCGATAAACGCTCCCGATAAAACCGCTCAGATCAGTACCGTGGATTGCACCCATGAGGTTTCCCACATCGCGGGTATCTGCGATCATATACCCGGGAAGGTCATAATCATTCCGTGTCAGGCCTCTGTTTGCAGCTATTTCCGTGACCATGTTGCAGAAGGAGGAGGCGAAGAAGAAATAGTTCTCCAAAAGCAGTAGGTCGGTTTCGATATTGAAAAAGCCAAAGGCAACCTCGCCGTGGCTCAAGGATGGAAACCCTAACGGCATCTACAGCCCTCTTTAGATTCTATACAGTACTGTCCACTGCGGGGACATGACCGCAAGCAGCGCCTTTTTTTCTTGCATCTGGTACCTGGTGGTGTATATCTTACCCGTCAAAACACTGAAAGATCAATGCAGAATGGAGAGCAACGTGAAGATCGTAATGATCGGGGGGGGCGGGGCGTGTATTGTGTGCGCGAATACCCTCAGGGTTTTGGGGAATCCCGCGCAGATTGATATCTTTACGAGAAGGGACGAGACCGCCTATACCCCATGCGAGCAACCGTTCGTGCTGAGGGATACCCTTTCCTTTGAGGAGATGTTTTATGCCACACCCCCGTGGTTTGAGAAAAAGGCGATAGGCCTCCATACCCAGAGAACCGTCGAATCCATCGACAGAGACAGGAAGGTTATCATCGTAGACGGAGAGGAGGTTCCCTACGATATCCTGGTGATCAATACCGGGGCCATCGTGAAGGTGCCCCATATCCCGGGGCTCAAGGCGGACAGGGTGCACTATCTCAGCACGGAATTGAAGTATGCCAGGGAAATCGAATCGATAATGCCCAAGGGAGAAAGGGCCGCCGTTCTGGGTGGAGGAGTGATAGCCCTTGAGATGGCGGAGACTCTGATCAGCAAGGGATATTCATCGGTTTCCCTCATCGTATCTTCAGGCAGTCTGCTTTCACAGCAGCTTGACCCTGAGATGGCACAGAAACTTGAGCCATTAGTGAGAGATGAAGGGGTTTCCCTCCACCTTTCCGAAACGGTGATGAGGGCTGAGTCGGTTAAGGATGGGGTGAGCCTCTTTCTTTCAGGCGGTGAAGCCATTGATGTGGACTTGGTGTTTGTGGCCAAGGGGATTGTTCCGGACGTGGAGCTGGCGAAGAAGGCCGGGCTCAGAATCGGTAAGACCGGCGGAATTGAGGTGAATCAGTACCTTCAAACAAGCGACCCATCCATCTACGCGGCGGGGGATTGCATCGAGGGATGGCATATGGTCAGCGAAAGGAAGAGCATCACCGGCCTTGCAACACACTCGAACAGGAACGGGAGGCTCATAGGGAGGAACATCCACTTCGGTAACACCGTTGCCTTTCTGGGTTCGCTAAACACATTTGGAGCGGAGATTTTCGGAACCACCGTTGTGTCGATAGGCATAACCGAGCATGCAGCTAACGTCGAAGGCAGGGAGGTGCTATCAGTGGTAAGAAAGGGGGCGACCAGGAAGAAGATGTTCGGAGGCGAGGATGTATGGGCGAAACTTATTGCAGACCCGAGTACACAGACTCTGGTTGGCGCGCAGCTGCTGGGACCTCGGGAGGTAAGCAGGATAGGCGAGAGGATTATCCTGATGATTGGCGAGGAACTCCCCCTGGCGAGGATCTCTCAATATGAGACTATCTTCAGCCCGCCTCTCAGCAATGCCTATGACCTGATAACAAACGAGGCGGACCTCCTCATTTCTGAGTTGTTAAAGAGGGGGAAATCTGTTACATGGTAATGCACGGGGATGGTCGCTCGTGGTCATCGGTGAATACATCAGCAAGCAAGGGTTAAGGGGATAATCGAATAAGGAAATAGGTTACCATGGCAAATATATGCGAGATATGCGGAAAGAGACCGGTCGTTGGGTATAACGTGAGCCACGCCCACAACAAGACAAAGAGGCGGTGGTATCCGAACCTCCAGACGGTGAGGGTTACGAAAGGCGGTCAAACCAAGAAGATGAAGGTCTGTACCAGATGCATAAGGTCCGGGCTGGTAGATAAGCACGTAGTAAGTGATAAGCAGTAAGCGCGGTGGATGGGTCTTTACCCTGCTTCATGCTGCATACTGTCGTTTCAGATCCGCTCCACCTTTAAGACTTCCTTGATGTTCTTTATCTTCGAGATGATCTCCTTTAATTGATTGTAATCAGTGACCTCGATGGTAAAGGTGGATATCCCCTTTTTGTCCACCGTGGTCTGGAGTTCCGCATTCACGATATTGGCATCGCTTTGGCTGAGTATGGTGCTGATATTGGCAAGCATACCCCTTTTGGAGATATTGGTAACCTTTAGCTTTGCCAGGTAGTTCAACTCCTCGGAGGGTTCCCATTCTACCTCCACGAGGCGATCTGGGTCGACATTACTCAGGTAGCGACAATTTTTCGCGTGGATGGTGACCCCCCTTCCCCGGGTGATAAAGCCGATAACCGGTTCACCTGGGAGCGCATGGCAGCACTTCCCAAACCGAATGAGCATGCCGCTCATTCCCTTTACCCTGATGCCCGAATCCTCCTTTTTCCTCTTGATCCTGTGAACGATCTTCTTGACAATGCCATGGGATGTATCCTCTTGGGTGGATGGTTGTGGGAGGAACTGATTGAGCACCTGTTTCGCCGAGATTTTTCCGTATCCGATGTTGGCCAGAAGATTGTCCACGCTCTTCAGGGAAAACCTGTGGGCGACCTCAAGGAGCTGCTCGTCTCTCAGGTGCTTGGATATGCTGACATTCGCCTTCTTGAATTCTTTTTCCAGGATATCCCTGCCAATGACGATGCTGTCTTGCTGCTCTTCCTTCTTTACCCATTGTCTGATCCTGGTCTTGGCGGTGGATGTCCTCACGAACTTCAGCCAGTCCTTGCTTGGTTTGCTGTTTTTTGAGGTAAGGATCTGGACGATATCTCCATTTTTGAGTTGATAGTCCAGACGAACTATCCTCTCGTTGACCTTGGCGCCGACACACCTGTTTCCGATCTCCGAATGAATGCTATAGGCGAAATCAATGGGCGTAGCTCCCCTGGGAAGGGCTTTGACCTCGCCCTTGGGGGTAAACACGTAGACCTCATTGCTTAAGAGATCCGTTCGAACGGTATCCAAGAATTCCACTGGGTTGGACAGGCTGCTCTGCCACTCGAGCAGCTGATTCATCCATGCGTATTGATCCTGCATGCCCTTTCTGGGCTCATGTCCCTCCTTATACCTCCAGTGGGCAGCGATCCCCTCCTCGGCGATTTTATCCATATCCCACGTCCTTATCTGGAACTCCATGCGCTCGCCAAGGGGGCTGATAACGGTGGTGTGGAGGGATTGGTACATGTTGTCCTTGGGCAGGGAGATGTAGTCCTTGAAACGGCCCGAAACGGGCTTCCACATGGAGTGGATAAGGCCTAACACCTCGTAGCACTCCTTTACGGAGTTCACGATAATCCTAAAGCCCAAGACATCATAAACCTGAGCGATGGCCAGGTCCTGCTCCATCATCTTTTTATAGATGCTGTAGAAATGTTTATGCCTGCCCTTTATGGTGGCCTTTATGGCGGCCTCCTTCAGCTTCTCGGTAAGGGTTTGCTTTATTTCCTTGATGAGCTTCTCCTGTTTCTCATTCCTCTCTGCAACGCCGATCCGTATCGCATCGTAGACCTTTGGCTCCAGGTAAAAGAGCGACAGATCCTCAAGGGTCGCCTTCAGCCAGTAGATACCGAGCCTTCCGGCGAGCGGCGCGTAAATATCGAGGGTTTCCCTCGCGATCATTTCCTGTTTCTCGGGGGGCTGAAAACCGAGGGTTTGCATGTTGTGCAGTCGATCCGCTAGCTTTACGATCAGCACCCTGATATCCGTGGCCATGGCGATGATCATCTTCCGTATGTTCTCGGCCTGCTGCACCTCTCTGCTGAGGAAATGTATCTTGCTGATCTTGGTAACCCCGTCCACGATGGTTGCCACTTCTTCTCCGAATAGGTTTTGGATATCCGAGGGTTCTGCCAGCGTGTCCTCCACCGTATCGTGAAGCAGGCCTGCGGCAATGGTCACCTCGTCCATCTTCATTTTGGTGAGAATTCCAGCAACCTCCAGGGGGTGGGAGAGGTAGGGCTCGCCGGAAAGGCGGACCTGTCCCTTATGGACCTTGGCGGAGTACACATAGGCCTTTTCTAACAGGCTCACCTCCGCGGAAGGATGGTAGGAGAGGATCTTGGAGATTATGTCATTTAAGCGAATCATAGAGGCTCTGTACTGTTTTTCGTATCACCGTGGCGGCCTCTAGTAGCGGAATGAGATTGAGTTCTGGGCTGGACCGCAGCTTGATCTCTACGGATTCCTTTCGAAGGGTCCTCGTGCTCACGGTGATCCTCACGGGTGTACCAAGGAGGTCGGCATCCTTGAATTTATATCCAGGCCTCTCATCCCTGTCATCGAGAAAGACCGACAGACCGTTATCACTCAGTTGCCCGTAGAGCTGGTCGGCCACCTCTCTCACCCGGGACTCATGGAGCTCGAGGGGCAGTATGATGACCTCAAAGGGGGAGATGGAAATAGGGAAGATGATGCCGTTTTCGTCATGACACTGCTCTATAGCGGCAGCAACAGTCCTTCCGATCCCTATCCCGTAGCATCCCATGATTACAGGAGTTTCATGACCATGCTCGTTCAGGAAGTTGGCCTTGAGGGCATTGCTGTATTTTGCCCCGAGCTTAAAGACATGGCCGACCTCTATGCCCTTTCCAAATTGCAGGCTTCCTCCACACCGTGGGCATGGGTCTTCAGGGGTGATCATCCGCAAATCCGCGTATTGATCCACCCGAAAATCCCTGCCCTCATTCACATTAAGCACGTGCCTGTCTTCCTCGTTCGCCCCCATCACCATGTTTTTCATCCCCTTTAAAGAAAGGTCGGCCAGCACCTTTACCTTCAGCCCCATAGCACCTGCAAAGCCCATGGGTGCCCCGGTGACCTCTAATACGGTATCGGGATCCGCCATAGTGAGTTCTTCAGCGTTGAGGGCGTTTTTCGCCTTTGTTTCATTCAAACTATGATCACCCCTAACCAGGAGTGCGATGGGCTCGCTCTCGGTTTGATAGATGAGGGTCTTGACCACGTTTTCGGGTCCGATGGACAGAAAGCTGGTAAGCTCTTCGATGGTCCTTACCTCAGGTGTATCCACGACCTGAAACACCCTTTCCTCCTCGGAGACTGAGGATTTCTCCCCTTGTTCTACCACCTCGGCCTTCTCCAGGTTCGAGGCATAGGAGCAACGCTGACAGCTTACGATTTCATCCTCGCCGGTATCCGATAGTACCATGAACTCATGGGAGAAGCTGCCTCCGATGGGTCCGGTGTCTGCCTCTACTGCCCGAAACCTCAGCCCGCATCGCCTGAAGATCGCCTCGTAGGCCCTATACATATTTTCATAGCTTCGGTTGCACCCCTGTTCATCGATATCAAAACTGTAGGCGTCCTTCATGATGAATTCCCGGGCCCTCATAATCCCGAATCTCGGCCTGATCTCATCCCTGAACTTGGTCTGGATCTGGTAGAGGGTAATGGGAAGCTGTTTATATGAGTGGATTTCCCTTCGCACGATGTCGGTGATAACCTCCTCGTGGGTGGGACCAAGACATGATTCACGGTTATGCCGATCCCTGAACCTCAGAAGTTCAGGCCCGTAGTAATTCCATCGACCGCTCTCCATCCAAAGCTCACCCGGTTGGACACTTGGGAGCAGGAGCTCGATTGCGCCGGCCCTGTTCATCTCCTCCCTGACGATGTCCTCAACCTTTTTAAGGGCCATCAGGCCATAGGGAAGGTAGGAATAGATGCCTGCGGCGAGCTTTCTGATCATACCTGTCCTGAGCATCACCTGATGACTGATGATCTCGGCCTCGGCAGGCACTTCTTTTAAGGTAGGGATAAAGAATTCGGAGAATCGTCTAGAGCTGGATTTCATATCAGTTCACCATCTTTCTGACTTCCTCAATGAGCACCCTGGCCAGGTCAGGTTCCGCCACGTTTTTCACCACTCTACCTTTTTTGAACAATGTTCCGTGGCCCGGTCCCCCGGCGATGCCTACGTCCGCCTCGCGTGCCTCCCCGGGCCCATTCACGACACACCCCATGATAGCTATCCTGATGGGGGCAGTAATCGGGGATAGTTCGTGTTCGACTTCTTCTACCAGAGCCAAGAGATCTATTTGACACCTGCCACAGGTGGGACAAGATATAATTTCCACCCCCCTTTTCCGCAAATCCAGTGCCCTCAAGATCTCATATGCCACCCTCACCTCTTCAACTGGATCACTGGTGAGCGATACCCTCACGGTATCTCCTATACCCTCAGAGAGCAGTATCCCTATCCCCAAGGTGTTCTTCACCGTGCCTGAGATAAGGCTACCGGCCTCGGTAACGCCTAGGTGAAAGGGGTAATCCAGCTTCTCGGCCAGAAGCCTGTAGGCCGATACCATGTGCGAGACGTTGGAGGATTTCAGGGAAACCTTTATGAGCTGGAAATCGAGATCCTCGAGCATGCCGATATGGCCCATAGCGCTCTCGACCATGGCCTCGGGCGTTGGATGGCCGTATCTGTTCAGGATAGACTTGCTCAAGGAGCCGGCATTTACCCCGATCCGTATGGGAATAGCTCGGTCTCGCGCTGCGCGAACAACCTCCTTTACCTTTCTCCTGCCCCCGATGTTGCCCGGATTCAGTCGCAGCCCATCGGCCCCGTTCTCGATAGCAGCAAGAGCGAGCCTGTAGTCGAAGTGGATGTCCGCGATAACGGGCAGAGATACCTGTACTTTGATTTCCTTCAACGCCATGGCTGATTGTATATCAGGAACCGCTATTCGAACGAGCTCGCATCCGGCAGAAGTCAACCGCTTTATTTGGTGTACCGTGGCAAGGATATCCTGGGTTGGGGTGTTGGTCATGGATTGAACTACCACAGGTGCGTCGCCGCCTATGGGTATGCCACCTAAGGTGATCTGTCTGCTAGTGCGTCTGTTCATAGAAGATATGGGCAATGGGGATAGCGCCTGTCTCTGTTAGCCATACTGCCTCAGTGCTTCGATTCGCAAGCATAGTCCCTATCGTAATCGGAGATGTCAAAAAAAATGTCTTCGAGCCCACCTCGAGACGCTCAGCCGAAGTCTGAATACATCGTTCACGCATGTATGAATCGATGGGCTAGGCCTGGGCATCATGTGTGCACGGAGCCGCCGATACGAGTCCCTTCGCAGGTACTGTAACCTCCGTGGAGTTATCACTAAACAGTGCGAGGGATGACTGGCAAATCACAGGAGGATGTGAGATTCGGGGGAATTGTCCCCGTCTGTAATATGACGCCTTACCCACACTTCATATAATGGTAACCGTACCCTCTTGTACATGTCTCCTTTATTTGGGACGAACCATGCTTCAGGCCCGAATGGCACATTCCAATGAGATTCCGAATCCCGTTTCTCAAGTGCGTATACCTCGCTGCACGCGGGTGCATGCGATGCCTCAGATGATGCAGGATGTGCCGATAAATCGTTTTCTGAAGGTAACCAAAAAGATATACCATGTCAAGGCGATTTCGCTGGGTCCTCGCTCCACATCAGCGCTGACTCAAGACATGCACGTCCTGGTATAATAGCCCTTAGAGGTGGTTGCCCTTGCGTTGTGGCTGCACCTCCGTTGATCCATGGTGATGGATTACGGACAACCAACGATGAAGTGGACGGTGAGGTAAGGCTCAGTGAATGGTGGCGCAGCCATGTAAAGAGAGACAATGCTGTACCTGGTGGATTAGGGGCGAAGACTGTAAGACAGGCGAAAGTGCGAGGTGCTGCCGGGGATGCTCGAAGATTTTCGCTTGCACAAGGGATGAGAATTCTGCTACATTAGCACTGGTAACTTGATAGAATTAGTGAAAAAATGATCCTACGGTGATGCTTTGTATGTGTGTGTCAGGTGGGGGAATCAGCTTATTTTTCTCATGTAGCGATCTTTGAGACAGGGAGGAGGCTATGCCCGAGGATGAAATTCGCGGTGAGGGATTTACCATTAAGGATAGGAGAACCTTTGACGCCGAGGGTGAGGTAAAGGAGGAAGCGAAGCAGGAAGAAAAGAAGGAAGGCAAGAAGGAGGAAAAGGCTGAGAAAAAGGAGGAGAAGGATTTTACCCCATTGCCAGAGGTCAACTTCTCTTCTTTTCTTCTCTCTCTTAGCTCCTCTATTCTCCTTCACCTTGGAGAGATTGCGGATCCTCAGTCAGGGGAGAAAAAGAGGGACTTGGCACTAGCAAAACAAACGATCGATATTATCACGCTGCTCAAGGACAAAACCAAGGGAAACCTCACGGAGGAGGAGCAAAACCTCTTGGAACATCTTCTCTATGATCTGCGCATGCGATTTGTGAAGGCAAGCCAAGGGTGATGGTTCCCCACCTCAGAGAATGAACGATCGAACGTCACGGTCTTTAGTTGATAACGCCACCATTGAGATGCTCGCCCCGGCGAAGCTCAATCTGTATTTGAGGATTACAGGATTACGGAACAACGGGTATCACGAGATAGTGTCGGTGTTCGTTCCCGTGGCCCTCTATGATACCTTGAGGATCCGTAAGCGAGAGCGAGGCCTCGAGGTTCATTGCCGCGGAAGGGAGTTGCCAGGGGGCGAGGGAAACCTGGTCCATCGTACCGCAAGTCGATTCTTTGAGAATACGGGCATCAATGAGGGTGCTGAGATCAGGCTCACGAAGACCATACCCGTCTCCTCTGGTCTGGGAGGAGGCAGCAGCGATGCAGCGGCGACACTGCTCGGGCTCAACGAGCTGTGGGGGGAGCCCCTGACAGCGATGCAGCTTAAGGACATAGCCCTCTCCATTGGGGCTGACGTTCCGTTCTTTCTCCTGCGAAAGCCGGCATTAGCTCGTGGAATAGGCGAGATACTCAGCCCTATCGAGGGGCTTCCCTCGTTTTGGTACGCGATTGTGAGTCCCCACATCATGGTCTCAACGGCGTGGGCCTACAGTAGGGTTAAATTAGAGTTGACAAAAAATGATAATTTGAATATAATTAATTGCCTTGGAAAAGCCGATAGTAATATCCCAGATATACTTTCCAATGATCTCGAGAAAGTGACCTTTGGGAAGTATCCTTTTCTTCGTTCAATTAAGACTTCCTTAATTGAGTTAGGTGCTCTCGGGTCATTAATGAGCGGCAGTGGCCCGAGCATCTTTGGTCTTTTTAACTCAGAAAAAAAGGCCCAAGAAGCTGGGAAGGTGCTTGCATCGGATATGAGAGGAGACGTGTTTGTTGTCAAGGCATTGACTTAGAGGTCCCCACAGAGCGGACTCATTGCAGATTGAAAGATTAAAATTTTTAATTTGAATACCCTGCTGCTTGCAGCGCGTGATGAATTCATTTAGCCTTTCGCTACAGGAGCGATAACATCGCGCGCCCGCCTCGCCTGAAGGCGAAGCCGATGGCGGGCAGGCGTTATATAAAATCGTGTAACGATTTTATGGGGTGTCGTCAAGTGGTAAGACACGGGCCTTTGGAGCCCGCATTCGGAGGTTCGAATCCTCCCACCCCAGCCAAAGAGATGAATAGAGGCACGGAGTAGGGGAAAAACGGGATTATCAATGAACGAGCCTTACAAGGATCTGAAGCTGTTTGGGGGCACTTCCAATATGCATCTCATGAAAGAAGTGTGTGATTACCTCAAGGTCGTGCCCGGAGCACTGGTGAACAAGACATTCAGCGATGGCGAGACGAGGATTGAGCTGGATGAAAACGTGAGGGGAAGAGATGCCTTCATCCTTCAGTCCACGTGTAGCCCCGTGAACGATAATTTGATGCAGCTTTTGATAATCACCGATGCACTCAAGAGGGCGTCTGCCAGAAGCATAACCGCGGTAATTCCCTATTATGGCTACGCGAGGCAGGATCGGAAGGTTAAACCGCGGGTTCCCATAAGCGCAAAGCTCGTCGCGGACCTGATAACGGTAGCCGGGGTGAACCGGGTGATCTCGATCGATCTTCATGCGGGGCAGATACAGGGCTACTTTAACATTCCCGTGGATAACCTTTTTGCAGCACCGGTACTGTTGAACTACATTCGGAAGCATTTCAATAACAATCTCGCGATCATATCACCTGATGCCGGCGGCGTGGAGAGGGCACGAGCCTTCGCAAAGAGGCTCAATGCCTCATTGGCAATCATAGACAAGCGGAGGGAGGAGCCCAATGTTGCCGCGGCCATGAATATCATTGGCGATGTCAGGGGAAAGACAGCTGTTATTCTTGATGATATGATCGACACGGGTGGAACGCTCGTTGAAGCTGCACAGGCCTTGTTTTATAACGGGGTTGAACACGTATACGCATGCTGTGTTCATCCGGTCCTCTCGGGCAAAGCGGTTCAGAGGATAGAGGAATCCCTGATCGAATCCCTTGTAGTAACCAACACGATTCCGCTCAGCAGAAAGGCCTCGAGGTGCCCGAAGATCACGGTGGTTTCTGTAGCGGAGATCTTGGGAGAGGCGATAAAAAGGGTGTACTTCTCGAAATCCATTAGCTCCCTGTTTGTGTAATGGCGTGAAACGAGGTTGGTGCGCATGGATTTCGATTACTGGAGTTGATACATGGATACCATACGGGTAGATGGGAAAGCAAGGATCAAGACAGGCAAGGGTGCCTCGCGGAAGCTGAGGAGAACGGGAAGACTTCCCGCCGTATTCTATGGACCAGAGGCAGAGTCCATTATGATCTCCATAGATTACCTAGAGCTCGTGAAGTCGCTCAAGGGAAGGCCCCCTGAGAACGTCATCTTCGATCTCAAGATAGACTCCAATGGAGGAAGTCAATCCAAAAAAGTCATGATCAAGGAGTTACAGCGGGATCCGGTGACCAGGGATTACCTTCATATAGATTTCTGTGAGATATCCATGGCAAGGGAGATCGAGACGAACATACCTATACAGTTGGTTAATACGCCTATTGGGGTTACCAAGGGAGGACTGGTAGAGCATATTCGCCGGGAGTTGAGCGTGGTATGTTTGCCTAAGGATCTCGTGGATGAGATAGAGATCGATGTCTCAGGCCTCGATATTGGGGAGACGCTCCACATAGCGGATATTGCCCTTCCTTCGGGCTTGAGGGCGACGGAGGATGGGGACCTCATCGTAGCTACCGTGGTTGCCCCAACGATAACCGCTGAGGAAGAGGAAGCCGAGGAAGAGGAAGTTGAGGCAGAAGAAGCCCTTGAGAAAACCGAAAGCGAGGAAACAGGAGGAAACGAGGAATAACCATACTATATACCTGATAGTTGGGCTCGGCAATCCAGGCGTTGCATATACCGATACGAGGCATAACCTTGGATGTAAGGCGGCTGATCTTTTCTGTCAAGAATTACACCTCCATTTATCTGATCATCGCTTCCAGGCCTTAAGTACAACCACGACTTACCATGAGAAAACGGTCGTTGTGGCCTGCCCTCAGACCTTCATGAATAGATCAGGGCTCGCAGTTCGATATCTGGTGGAGCATTACAAGCCCGAACTCAGTAATGTGCTGATTGTCCATGACGACATCGATGTAGACGTGGGTCGTATCAAGGTCGTTCGCGCAGGCGGTGCGGGAGGTCATCGTGGCGTCGAGTCGGTCATTTCTCATCTTGGAACGAATAGATTCAACAGGATCAAGATTGGGATAGGGCGGCCTTTTGAAAACGAATCCATCGAGGAATTTGTCCTGAGCCCCCTGGATAGAGGGCAACGGGAAACCGTAGAGGAGGTATTAGACATAGTGGTCAAGGCCATTGAGACATTCATCTTGGATGGAGTAGAGGTGGCGATGAATACCTACAACGCTGTGATTATTGATGAAAAGGAGGGTGAGAACTAATGCAAGGGTTAACCGTGTATGCGCCGTACCTAGGAATCGTAGGTCTGATAATTGCGTATCTAATCTATCGGTATGTGAAGCGTCATCCCAATGGGACACAGGTAATGAGAGATCTGGAGGAGATGATCCATGCTGGTGCCATGGCCTTTTTAAGAAAGGAGTATTTCGCGCTCACGTTCTTCATTGCTATCGTTTTCCTCTTGCTCGGGTTTGGCATTTCCTGGAGAACCTCTATTGCCTTTGTTACCGGCGCGTTCTGCTCTATGTTGGCCGGATATTTCGGTATGAGCTCTGCGACCATTGGCAATTCTCGAACGGCGGAGGCGGCCAACAAGGAGGGGCAGGCAAAGGCCCTCAATGTGTCTTATTTTTCCGGTTCTGTAATGGGGCTCGCGGTGGCAAGCTTGGGCCTTTTGGGCCTTGGATTTTGGTTCTGGTACTATGGCGGTGATCCGGAAACCGCCCAGTACATCAACGGGTTCGCCATGGGGGCGAGCTCCATCGCGTTGTTCGCTAGGGTTGGAGGAGGTGTATACACAAAGGCCGCAGACGTGGGAGCCGACTTAGTAGGTAAGGTCGAGGCCGGTATTCCCGAGGATGACCCTCGAAATCCAGGGGTCATTGCGGACAATGTAGGAGACAATGTCGGCGATATCGCGGGAATGGGAGCGGATATATTTGAATCCTATGTTGGGTCGGTGGTTGCCACCATTGCCATTGGGGCCACGCTCTCGGTCACCCCGGAGTTCGTTGAGCAGTTTCCCGTTCTCAAAGGCCTATCGCCGCTCGTCATAAAGCTCAAGTACATGACCATGCCAATCCTGATTGTGATGGCAGGATTGCTGAGCTCTTTCGTGGGCGTATTTTCTATTAAGATCTTTCAGAAGGGCAATCCGGCTGGTGCCCTTAGGTATACTACCTTTGTGGCGGCAGCCATCTTCGTTATCTTGACTGCAATTATCACCAGATCCATAGGCATGCCATGGGGTGCATTCTGGGCTATCTTTTCCGGCCTTTTGTGCGGCATTGCCATCGGCCTCCTGGCAGAGTACTATACCTCTGGGCCGCCGATCAGGGCTATTGCGAGTCAATCGGCCACGGGTCCTGCCACGGTAATCATTGCCGGGCTTGCGGTCGGTATGCAGTCCACCTATCTGCCCATACTCGGTATCTGCGCGGCCACCTTTATTGGGTTTAAGGCCGCGGGGATCTATGGGGTTGGCATATCAGCAGTGGGAATGCTGGCAACCGTTGGCGCCACCATGACCGTCGATGCATACGGTCCGATTGCCGACAATGCGGGGGGTATATCCGAGATGTCGGGCCTCGGTCCTGAGACCAGAAAGATCACCGATAGCCTGGATGCCCTAGGAAATACCACTGCTGCTATAGGTAAGGGTTTTGCGATCGGTTCCGCCGCGTTGACGGCACTGGCACTGTTCGTGGCGTACACACAGGCAGCTGGCTTAAGGATAATAGACATTAAGAATCCCTTAGTGGTCATAGGGATATTTATAGGCGGTATTGTCCCCATGCTCTGTGCGGCATTGACGATGACCTCGGTGGGAAAGGCCGCCTTTAGCATAGTAGAGGAAATACGACGTCAATTCAGGGAAATCCCCGGGCTCCTTGAGGGAAAGGAGGGCGTAAAACCAGATCCAGCAACCTGTGTATCGATTGCAACGACTTCAGCCCTCAAGAAGATGGTTACTCCAGGACTGGTTGCCGTGCTCACACCAGTTGCAGTGGGCTTTCTCCTGGGAAAGGAGACCCTCGGAGGAATGCTCCTCGGGGCCACTGCTATGGGGGCGTTTCTCGCCCTTTTCATGGCAAATGCCGGCGGTGCCTGGGATAATGCGAAGAAATATATAGAAGCAGGCAACTTAGGAGGCAAAGGCAGCGATAACCATAAGGCTGCTGTTGTCGGTGATACCGTCGGCGACCCCTTCAAGGATACCTCGGGACCGGCAATGAATATCCTGATTAAGTTGATGTCCGTGGTGTCTCTCGTGATTGCACCAGTGTTGCCTATGATTGGCCTGTTTTTACGGTAATACTCGTGAGGCCCGCAGTTCATGGCATCGGGATATATAGAAGAGCATGGATATAGATCAGGCCCAAGTATAACGGTGACAGTAAGATGATGGTGCATCCCTGAGGCAAGTGGTTGCATTCCACGTTGTGTGCTAATCTAACAATAGGAGGCAATAATGTTTAAGGTAGGGGATTTAGCCGTGTATCCAGCACATGGTGTTGGGGTTATAGAGAGAATAGAGAATAGAACTATATCGGGCTGTCAGGAGAATTTTTATGTGATGAGGATACTCGACACCAATATGATAATCATGATCCCATCTTCGAACACGGAAAACGTGGGATTACGGCAGATCATAAACCAGAAAGAGGTTACAAAGGTCTTCTCCATATTGCACAAAAGGGATATTTCAGTGGATGATAATCAGACATGGAACAGGCGTTATAGGGACTATATGGATAAGATTAAAAGCGGTTCTGTGTACGAGGTTGCAGAGGTTTATCGGGATCTATGTGCCATACAGCAGGACAAGGAGCTATCATTTGGGGAGAGAAAGATGCTGGATACGGCGAGAGGTCTTCTGGTAAAGGAGATTTCCCTTGCCAAGAACATGAGGGAAGAGGATGTGGAAAAGGACATCCAATTGAATCTCTCCGCGCAGACACAGGATGAGGGGTAAACTGTCGTAGCGGATGATTGTGGTACCGAGCAGAGAGAAAACCATTATCTTCCAGCAATCATCCGGGGACACCGAAGTTAGGCTTGACAAATACCTCTCTGAGCATAAGGAGGTAGATTTATCGAGGGCCAGGGTTCAGGAGCTCATAAGAGTTGGTGCCGTAGAGGTAAACGGGAGGACAAGGAAGTCGAGTTACCAGCTCAGGCCTGGCGATAGGATCACTATCCTTTATTTACCCCCCTCAACTCCTTTGGAGGCATCTGAGGAGGTGAAGTTCGATCTTCTTCACGAGGATAACTCCATTGTGGTGATAAACAAGCCACCAGGCTTGGTTGTTCATCCATCTGCCGGCCACCGAGGAGGAACATTAGTTCATGGCCTCGTTCACAGATTCGCTCATCTGGCCTCCCTTGGAACGTGTATCAGGCCGGGTATTGTTCATAGGCTCGATAAGGACACTTCAGGGGTAATGGTGGTAGCGAAACACGATCGGGCTCACTACTTTTTAACCGATCAATTCAAGCGCAGAAAGGTCACCAAGAGATACCTTGCTCTGGTTCATGGAAGGCCGGTAGGCGAACATGGCGTTATGGATCTGCCAATTGGCCGGCATCCGGTAAAGAGAAAGGAGATGAGCGTCTCGCTGCTCCAGGGCAGAAGGGCAATAACGGAATGGGAGGTCGTATCCGCCTTTCCGTTGGATTTTTCGCTCCTAAGGGTGATGATCCATACGGGTAGAACTCACCAAATACGAGTTCACCTGGCGTACGTAGGTTACCCAGTGCTCGGTGATGGGACCTATGGATATGGAAAGCGGTGGTGGCGGCAGCAAGGTGTGATGATGCAAGGGGTACTGGCCTTGGCCAAGAGGCAGATGCTCCACGCTGAGGAACTGGGATTTATTCATCCCGAGTCGAGGAGGTATGTGGAGTTCAAGGCTCCCCTTCACCCAGATATGGAAGGACTCATTGCATGGCTTGATGCGGTAAAGCCCGGCAGAGGCTAAAAATGTGGTAAAATCCCTTGACATAGGGTTATGGGGGCTTATATTAAAAATCAAGTATGTAGGCATCCGCAAAACGCATTCCTCGCTTTAGTATAGTTTTAGTATTCATCATAAAGGTCTACTAAACAATCAGAGACTAGCATACATTTCACCAAATATTGGAGATGTCGTAGACTATGCCTATGAGGTGTGTGTCACTTCGTGGAGCAGGTTGAAAAGGGAACAAGGACCATAACATGTAAGGATCCATAAAGGTAGGGCAAACGATGAACTTAGTTGAGCTTAAGAAGAAGAATATCAGTGAGTTGGTAACGATGGCAAAGTCCTTTTCTATAGAGGGCGCCACTGATATGCGAAGGCAGGATCTTATCTTCTCCATCTTACAGGCCCAGACGGAGCAAAATGGCGTCATTAACGGAGAAGGCGTGCTGGAGATTCTCCCTGATGGTTTCGGATTTCTCCGCTCACCTGATTCTAACTATCTTCCTGGCCCCGATGATATGTACGTATCGCCCTCTCAGATCAGACGATTCATGCTAAAAACGGGAGATACGGTTTCAGGGCAGATCAGGCCCCCAAAGGATGGGGAGAGGTATTTTGCATTGCTCAAGGTAGAGAATATCAACTTTGAAGATCCGGAAGTAGCGGCGGAGAAGATACTTTTCGATAACTTGACACCCCTCTACCCCACGGAACGAATGATATTGGAAACGAATCCCGATAACCTCTGCACCAGGATTTTAGATCTGCTAGCTCCTCTTGGCAAAGGGCAGAGGGGATTGATTGTGTCTCCCCCGAGGGCAGGAAAGACGATGCTCCTTAAGGACATCGCGAATGCGGTGACTGAAAATCATCCCGACGTATACAAGATCGTACTTCTGATCGACGAGCGACCAGAAGAGGTTACCGATATGGCCAGGTCAGTGAAGGCGGAGGTAATCAGCTCGACCTTTGATGAGCCACCTCAGCGCCACGTGCAGGTTGCAGAGATGGTACTGGAGAAAGCCAAGAGATTGACCGAGCACAAAAAGGATGTACTCATCCTCTTGGACAGCATCACTCGTCTTGCAAGGGCCTATAATACGGTGGTTCCGCCGAGTGGCAAGATCCTCTCCGGAGGGGTTGATTCAAATGCCCTCCATCGGCCCAAGAGGTTTTTCGGGGCTGCCAGAAACCTCGAGGAGGGAGGTAGTCTCACGATCATCGCAACCGCCCTCATTGATACGGGGAGTAGAATGGATGAGGTCATCTTTGAGGAGTTCAAGGGCACTGGGAACATGGAGGTCAACCTCGATAGGAAGCTGAGCGATAGGCGTATATTCCCCGCCCTTGATATCAATCGCTCGGGTACAAGAAAGGAGGAGCTCTTGATTCCTGTGGATGATCTCAATCGTATCTGGATCCTCCGCAAGCTCTTAGCACCCCTCACACCGGTTGATAGCATGGAATTCCTGCTGGATAAGATACAGGGAACAAAGACCAACAAGGATTTCTTGGACTCAATGAATCAATAAAGCGGGAGCCTGAGAAATGGATCACGGGATCGAGCGGTTAATCTTTAGTGAATGGAGACGGGAACCATGAAAAAGGATATTCACCCACCCTTTCAGAAGGCAATCGTTCATTGCGCCTGCGGGAACGAATTCGAGACCTTTTCCACGGTAAAGGAGATCAACGTCGAGATATGTTCCCAATGTCATCCCCTTTTTACCGGCCAACAAAAGATCGTTGATTCCACGGGGCGTGTAGAGCGGTTCAGACGCAAGTATCAGGCATCTGTGAAACAAGACAGAGGTGCGAAGACAAAGAAAGAATAGCATAGATGAGCATCTTCTCTCAAATTGAAGAGGCTGAGACGCGCTTTGATGTTCTGGAACGAGAACTCGGTAAACAGGAGGTTATCCGGCAACAGGACCTCTACCAGAAGTATTTAAGGGAGCATACGAGCCTCCTGCCCATCGTCGAGGCCTTCCGCAAGTACAAGGAAACCCAGGGAAAGGTGCATGATGCCCAAAGCCTTCTCCATGATGCCGATAGCGAGATACGGGAGCTTGCCAGGGCGGAGCTGGAGGCACTGAAGGATACGTTGGCAGGGCTGGAATATGAGATAAAGCATTTGCTCCTGCCCAAGGATCCGAGGGACGAGAAGAATTGCATCCTGGAGATACGGGCAGGCACCGGGGGGGAAGAGGCGGCCCTTTTTGTTACGGACCTCTTTAGGATGTATGGCCACTACATAGAAAAGAAGGGTTGGGAGATGGATATCCTCAGCCAGAGCCCCACCGGTTTAGGAGGTTTCAAGGAGATCATCGCGCTGGTAGTAGGGAAACGGGTATACAGTCAGCTTAAGTATGAGAGCGGAGTTCACCGCGTGCAGCGGATCCCGGAGACGGAATCAAAGGGTCGGATCCATACCTCGGCAGTGACGGTGGCAATCCTGCCCGAGGCGGAGGAAGTTGATGTATTGATCGATCTTGCAGACCTGAGGATAGATGTCTATCGGTCATCAGGGCCGGGAGGTCAGAGCGTGAATACCACCGATTCTGCAGTGCGGGTAACCCATATTCCCACGGGGTTGGTCGTTTCCTGTCAGGACGAACGATCCCAGCATAAGAATAAGGCAAAGGCGATGAAGATCTTACGATCTCGGCTTCTTGATCTGCAAGAACAACAGCAACGCTCCAAACTTTCCGAGGATCGCAGGAATATGGTGGGCATGGGAGACAGAAGCGAGAAGATACGAACCTATAATTTCCCCCAGGGAAGGATCACCGATCACCGGGTAGGGTTAACCATCTATAGGCTCGATGAGATCCTCCAGGGTGACCTTGACCTCATCTTGCAGCCCCTTAGAGCACATTTTGACGCCAACTCCGAGAAGCAACGAGCCCACCAACTCTTATGACCGAAAAGCGATGGACTATCAAGGAACTTTTAGGTCTCACCACCGATTATCTCAAGACAAAGGCGATCGATAGCCCACGTCTGTGCACCGAGGTTTTGCTATCTCACCAATTAAAGAAATCCAGGGTCGATCTTTACCTCGACTACGATCAACCGCTCGGCGAGGAGGAGATCGCGGGCTTTCGATCGCTCGTGCGGAGACGTGTCAAAGGGGAGCCACTTCAATACATAACCGGGCACCGGGAGTTTTGGTCCCTTGATCTACTAGTGAATCCCGCGGTTATGATTCCGAGACCGGAGACCGAGCTGCTCGTCGAGGAGGCCCTTAGGCTCAGGCAGGATGGCCTACTGACGGATAATCTCACCCCCATGATATTGGATCTAGGCACTGGATCCGGTGCTATTGCCATAGCCCTGGCCAAGGAGATCGAAGGCGCGAGTCTGTGGGCGAGCGATATATCCCCTGAGGCCCTTCAATTGGCCCAAGCCAATGCCCGACGCCACGGCCTTGGAGATAGGATAACGTTCTGTGCGGGCGACCTCTTTGAGCCATTCAAGGGTGGGTCAGCGGCATTTGATATAATCGTCTCCAACCCGCCGTATATCGCTACCGAGGAATTCAACACCCTTGCACCCGAGATACGGTGCCATGAGCCCAGAGTTGCCCTTGATGGGCGCGAGGGAGGCATGCACTGCATTCAACGGTTAATCGGGATGAGTGGGCCATGCCTGCGGAAGGGGGGGTGGCTTCTCGTGGAGATGGACCCTCGTCAAACGGAGCGGGCATTAAATCTTATAGACTCGGCGGAATGCTTTGGGTATAAGGAACGAATCGTGGATTACCGAGACTCCTACCGGATGGTAAAGGCCCAGAAGAAGTATGGATAAGATTATCATCGA